>CANGGA010000033.1 GCA_947453285.1 Microbacteriaceae bacterium
ACTGAACTCTGTGTAGCTGATGCCGTGCTCGCTATTTAGACGCGCGCTTACGGCATCCTTGCTAAGCATCTTGCCAACGCGAAAGTGCTTACCGATTTCGCGCAAGAAATCGATGGCAGAGATTGGCGCAGTCCAGTCAAGATTGTTCACCATGCGTGCTGCATTGCTGCCTTCGAACGATAGAAAACGCTCGGCTTGCTTGCCGAGTTTTTCGACCCACTCTTCTACGGTCTCGCGAGTGTTAAGTGTTCGCTCTGCGGTTGGGCGTGGGTCGCCAACCAAACCGGTTGAGCCACCAATCAGTGCGAGCGGCTTGTGCCCAGCGAGCTGAAGGCGACGCATGGTTAGCAACTGCACCAAGTTTCCTAGGTGCAGACTCGCAGCGGTTGGATCGAAACCGCAGTAGTAAGTGATTGAACCAGAGGTCAGCGCCTTGCGAAGTTCGTCTTCATCGGTAGAAAGCGCGACAAGGCCGCGCCACTTGAGTTCATCGAGAACGTCTTTGAACGAAGCATCGTTTGCCTGTTGGCTAAGCACTGAACTCAATTGAAACCTCTATGCATTTCGCTTTGGCGCGAGCTTGCGCAGCGCTGTGATTTGATCTAGAACTCGAGGAAGAGCGGTGCCGCCAGCACCCTGGCGGGCCTTGATAGAACCGCCGACGCTAAGCACATCGCGCACATCGGGAGTTAGCATTGGCGAAATAGCGGCCATGTCTGCATCGGGAACCTCGTGCAAGTCAAGATTGTGTTGCTCGCACCAAGAAACCAATTTTCCGGTGATCTCGTGCGCGTCACGGAAGGCAACCTTCTTCTTGACGAGCCACTCTGCAACATCGGTTGCAAGTGAGAACCCGGCAGGTGCTAGAACCTCAAGGCGGTTTCGGTTGAAGGTAAGTGTTGCCACCATTCCGGTAAACGCAGGAAGCACCAAGCTGAGTTGATCGATTGAATCGAAAACCGGTTCTTTGTCTTCTTGTAGGTCTCGGTTATATGCAAGAGGCAAGCCCTTGAGCGTTGCAAGTAAACCGGTTAGATTGCCGATGAGTCGACCAGATTTTCCGCGAGCGAGTTCTGCGATGTCTGGATTCTTTTTCTGCGGCATGATCGACGAACCGGTTGAGAACGAATCGTGCAACTTGATGTAATCAAATTCGGCACTTGCCCAGATGATGATCTCTTCGCTGAAGCGCGAGAGGTTGATGCCAATCAAAGTTGTGATGAACAAGAATTCTGCGACGACATCGCGAGATGCAGTTGCATCGATTGAGTTTTGAGTTGGCGCGAGAAGGCCAAGCTCAGCCGCCACAAGATTTGGGTCGAGGCCGAGCGTGTTTCCCGCGAGCGCGCCAGCGCCATAAGGAGATAGCGAGGCACGCTTCTTGAAATCTTGAAGGCGCTCGAGGTCGCGAACCAAAGGCCAGGCGTGTGCGAGAAGGTGGTGCGAAAGAAGCACAGGTTGGGCATGCTGAAAGTGCGTGCGGCCGGGCATTGCCACACCTAGGTGCTCCTCTGCCCTAGTCAGGATCACGTCGATTAGGTCGATGACCAGACGGTGCAGAACATCGGACTGCTCAAGCAGGTAGATGCGAATCAGGGTGGCGATTTGGTCGTTGCGTGAACGGCCGGCGCGAACCTTGCCACCAAGCTCTGGACCCGCGATTTCGATGAGGCCTCGCTCAAGAGCCGAGTGAACGTCTTCGTCGGTTTGCTTTGCGGTAAAGCTGCCCGACTCAACCCTGTTTAGCAACTCGAGCAGGCTGCGGTCGAGCTTCTCGTGCTCAAGATTTGTCAGGTAACCGGCCGACATGAGCGCCTTTATGTGGGCACGGGTGCCGGCGATGTCGAATTTGGCCAATCGCCAGTCGAAGTGCACCGAACGACTAAGTGCAGCCAATGAATCTGCTGGTGCGCCTTCGAATCGGCTGCCCCAGAGTGAATTTGCGTCGTTCATTTGCCAATTCTATTCGGCAGGGCTCTAGTCTTGCCGTTGGCCGGTCGGTTTAGTGGTGCTCGGCAAGCCAAGCCAACAAAGCCTTCTGAGCGTGAAGGCGATTCTCGGCTTCATCCCAGATAACAGACTGAGGGCCATCGATCACATCGGCAGACACTTCGTAGCCACGATATGCCGGCAGGCAGTGCATGAAAATTGCGTCTGACTTAGCCTTGCCCATTAGCTCGGAGTCAATCGTGAAGCCAGCGAAGTCGGCGATGCGCTTAGCTTTTTCGGACTCCTGCCCCATCGAGATCCAGGTGTCGGTGACCACGACATCGGCACCAGCGATAGCGGCGACCGGATCGCCGTGAACCTCGACCGAACCGCCGGTCTCTGCTGCAATGTCTTCGGCGCGCTTGACGATCGAGTGACTTGGCAAATATTCGGCTGGGCTCGCCATAGAGATGTGCATGCCCGCCATCGCACAGGCAATCAGGTAGGAATTGGCCATATTGTTAGCGGCATCGCCGATGTAGCTGATTTTTAGTCCGGCTAGCTTGCCCTTGTGCTCTTGAATAGTCATGAGATCGGCAAGCAGTTGGCACGGGTGGTAGTCATCGCTGAGCGAATTGACCACTGGAACGTTTGAATTGGCAGCCATTTCTTCTAGGCCGCTGTGGGCGTAGGTGCGCCAAACGATTGCGGCCACCTGGCGGTCTAGCACTCTTGCTGTGTCGGCAACGCTTTCTTTTGCGCCCATTTGGCTGCTCTGGCTATCGATAATCAACGGGATGCCACCGAGATCGGCAACACCAACGGCAAAGGAAACTCGGGTTCGAGTGGAAGTTTTATCGAAAATTAGGGCGACTGTCTTTGGGCCCTCGTATGGTCGAGCGCTGTAAGGATTCTTCTTGAGCTCAATGGCACGGCGGATGATGGCTGCCTGTTCGGCAGGAGTTATGTCATCATCTTTCAAAAAGTGGCGAACCATGATTCTCTTTCTCTCGTCTCGGCGGTCGGTCGCGAGAAGTTATGAGGGTAGCACCATGGTGCCGAAACCCGAAACAGTGAAAATTTCAAGCAGAATGCTGTGCGGCGTGCGCCCGTCAATCACGTGAGCCTGAGGAACTCCCCCATTTACTGCGCTTAGGCAGGCTTGCATCTTCGGAATCATGCCCGATTCGAGCGATGGCAAAAGTAGCTCGAGCTCTGGGGCAGTGATTTCTGAAACCAACGAGTCGCGGTTAGGCCAGTCGCTATAGAGACCCGGCACATCGGTAAGCACCATAAGCTTCTCGGCGCCGAGTGCGATGGCGAGCGACGAAGCCGCCAAATCTGCGTTGACATTGAGAAGCTGACCGCTGGCGTCTGGGGCTACCGTGCTAATCACTGGGATGCGCCCGGCATCGAGCGCTTCGAAAACGACGCGCGGGTTGACCTGAACCACTTCGCCAACCAAACCGATATCGATCTGACCTTCTGGCGATTCGAGTTTGGTGATTTCGGCGCGAAATAGATTTGAGTCTTCTCCAGAAAGAATTGTTGTCTGAGCGCCAGCAGTTTCGATCATCGCGGCGAGAGAAGAGCTGATTTGATTTCTGAGCACGTCACGAACGACGCCGATTGACTCGGTCGTCGTCACCCTGAAGCCACCGCGAAACTCAGACTCAATGCCGAGTTCGGCTAGGCGAGCAGAAATCTGTGGACCACCGCCATGCACTACGACAGGACGAATGCCAACCCAGCGCAGGTAAGCCATATCTTCGGCGAAAGCGCGCTGCAAGTCTTCGTCGACCATCGCGTTACCGCCGAATTTGACCACGACGACCTTCTGGTGAAACTGCTGCAGCCATGGAAGAGATTCAATGAGTGTCTCTGCCTTGATGCGAGCAATGTCGCTGTCGTGTTGATTTGAAGGAATCATTAGCTTGAGTATGCGCTGTTCTCGGTGACGTATTCGTGAGTTAGATCGTTTGTGAAAACAGTGGCCTCGTGCTCTCCGGCATTCAACACAATGTCAATGGCAACTTCTCTCGGAGTCAGGTCAACCAAGTCTCTTGATTGGTCTGGCATGCCTTTTCGCGAGACCGAAACCCCGTTGATTAGAACATCGATGTCGTATGGGTCGAAGGCAGCGTCGGTAACACCAACCGCCGCAAGAATGCGACCCCAGTTTGGGTCATTGCCATAGATGGCCGCCTTGAACAGATTGTTTCTTGCAACCGAACGGCCGACCTTTACTGCGTCTTCTTCGCTCGCCGCCTTCGAAACCCGAATTGCAATGTCGTGACTTGAGCCTTCTGCATCGCGCAAGAGTTGCATTGCCAACGACTGACTGACCTCTTTTACGGCAGCCGCTAGATCTTCGAACGATGGCGTAACGCCTGATGCACCCGAAGCCATGAGGGTGACCTGGTCGTTTGTCGACATGCAGCCATCGCTATCGAGCCGATCGAAGGTAACCCGAGTGGCAGCGCGCAGAGCGCGGTCAAGTTCTTGGCTTGATGCGACGGCATCCGTGGTGATGACAACCAGCATTGTGGCAAGACCCGGCGCAAGCATTCCGGCGCCTTTCGCCATGCCGCCTACCGACCATCCGTGCTTGCTTTCGAAAGTTGCGGTTTTTGAAACTGAGTCGGTAGTCATGATTGCCTCGGCGGCAAGGTGCCCGTTTTCAGCAGATAGTTCGGCGGCAGCGAGTTCGACCCCGGCAACCAACTTGGTTACATCAAGCTGTTCGCCGATTAGCCCGGTTGAACAAACCAAAACATCGCCAGAAGAAATCGAGAGTTGTTCTGCAACGGCCTCTGCCGTCTTGTGGGTCACCTGGAAGCCCTGCGGGCCGGTGTAGCAGTTAGCGCCGCCAGAGTTGAGAACGATTGCAGATGCCTGACCGTCGGCGATTACCTGTTTGCTCCAGATAATCGGATTGGCCTGGCAGCGATTTGTCGTGAAGACCACGGCGGCAGAATTTAGTGGTCCGAGATTTTGCACGAGGGCCAGATCGCGGTTTCCAGATTTCTTTATGCCGGCGCGCACGCCAGCAGCTGCGAAACCCTTAGGCGTTGTGACTGTCACTTCTTCAAACCGATCTCAGTAAGTCCGGTGGTTTCAATTAGTCCGACTGCAATATTCATCGACTGGATGGCTGCACCTGCTGTGCCCTTAACCAAATTATCTATTGCGCAAATTGTTACAAGCCGGTTGGCGTGCTCATCGATAGCAATTCCGATAATTGCCTTGTTTGCGCCAATTGTGTCTGCGGTTGATGGAAACTTTCCGTCTTCTAGCAGTTCAATAAAGAACTCGTCGCCATAGGCCCTTTCGAAGGCATCGCGAATCGCGTCGATTGAGGCACCAGGCGAAAGTTTGGCGGTGTTCACGGCAAGGATGCCACGTTCAAATGACGAAAGCACCGGTGTGAATGAAATTTGAATTGCACCACCTGCCGATTTTGCAAGATTCTGCTCAATCTCGGGTGTGTGGCGATGAACGCCGCCAACTTGATATGCGTTGGCAGAACCGGTTGGTTCAAGTGCAAAAAGTTCTTCTGTCGCACCGCGACCCGCGCCCGAGGTGCCAACGGTCAAAATGCTGACAATGTCGTCTTTCTCAACCAATCCAGCACTGAGCGCCGGAGCCAATGCCAGCGTGATTGCAGTTACGTTGCAGCCGGGAACTGCTATTCGCTTTGTGGCATGTAGCAAGCTGCGCTGCTTATCTTTGCCACCGTGAATCAGAAGTTCGGGCATGCCGTATGTCCAGGTGCCTGCGAACGGAGTCTTATAAAACTTGAGCCAATCGGCTTCGCTTTCGAGCCTAAAGTCGGCCGCACAGTCAATCAAAAGTGCATCACCTTCGATTTGAGCTGCTAGTTCTGCAGACTTCGCGTGCGGCAATGCCAAAAAGATAATGTCGTGCCCACTGAGCAATGCAGCATCGGTCTCGACAAAAACTCGATCAGCGTATTCGATTGCGGTTGGGTGAACGGCCGACACTTTTTGGCCGACCATGCTGCTTGCCGTCACTGCTCCAAGCTCAAGTTCTGGGTGCTTGGCAATCAAGCGCAGCAGCTCTCCACCGGCGTTTCCGCTGGCTCCTGCTACCGCGACAGTGAACGCCATGGCTTGCTAGGCCCGGATTTCTGCGCCGTATTTGCTTGCAGCCAATGCCACGGCGGCGTCGCGGGCAAGTGACGCTTCTGCTTGGGTAAGAGTTCTGTCGCTGGCACGGAAGCGTAGAGCGAAGGTGAGCGACTTCTTGTCTGCAGCGACATTTTCGCCACGGTAGTCATCGGTGAGCGTTACATTTTCGAGCAACTCGCCTGCACCTTCGGTGATTGTGGCGAGCACATCAAAGGCCGATACTGTGCGTTCGACGACTAGCGAAAGGTCTTGAGTCGCAGCCGGCATGATGTGAATTGCACTTGCGCTAATTGAATTCGGAGCAGCGGCATAGAGTGCCGTCAGATTAATCTCTGCGGCTGCCACTCGCCTAGGCAAATCGTTCTCAATGGCAAGCGCCGGATCGATTTCGCCCGCAACTGCAATTACGTTCTGGTTTGCGTCGATGAATTCAGCGCAGCGACCGGGGTGAAAACCGGTTCGGGTCACCTGACGAATTGAAAGTTCTGCGGCAACCGACTTCGCAACGGAAATTACAGCGTTGATTGCATCCTGGTAAGAAGCCTGCTGCTCTCTCTGGCCAACCTGGTGTGGCACTCGGGCACCTGCAAATAAAACGCCAAGGTGCTTAGGCTGAGCAGGAATTTCGGAATTCAACTCGGCGAGCTTTTCAACACTTGGTCGCTCATTGCCAACCGGAAGAACCGATCCCTTAGTTACTTTCTTCGCCGGCGCGAAGACACTGCCCTCTTCGAAGATTGCAAGATCGACTAGACCGCGAGACAGGTTTCGCTTTGCCGCTTCGATCAAGCCGGGCAAAATCGAGGTGCGCATCTCACTTGCTTCTTCTTGCATCGCATTGGCGAGACGCACAACCGGTGCGGTTGAATCGACAGCGAACCAATTATTTTGCGCCGAACTCAAGAATGGATAGGTCAGCACCTCTGTGTGGCCAGAACCGACCAAAGCCGAAATGGCCTGACGGCGTCGTTTCTGATTCATGGTCAAACCACGACCCGGTGGTGCAACCGGAAGCCGAACCGGAATGCGGTCGTAACCGCCAATTCGAGCAATCTCTTCAACCAAGTCGGTCTTGTGGGTGATGTCTGAACGCCAACTTGGGCGAATCACTTCGAAGCCGCCATCGACCTCGGCAACAACGCAACCAATCTCGTTGAGAATCTTTGCCTCTTCGTCTGCGCCAAACGCAATGCCGACCACAGATTCTGCGTATCCGCTCGGAAGGAAGATTGGGGCAATCGGTTCGAGTTGCTTGTATTCGGCACCGAGGATGTTGCCTTCGCCGAGCGCGTGAACCTCAAGCAGCTGAACCACCCGAGCAGCCGCGTTGTCGGCCATCATCGGATCGACTCCGCGTTCGAAACGCTTCGATGCCTCAGAGGTTAGTTTGTGTCGACGAGCCGAACGAGCGATTGAGATTGGGTCGAAGTTGGCTGCTTCAATCAAAACGTTGCGAGTGTTGCTATCTACCTCGGTGCTTTCGCCGCCCATTACGCCGGCAAGACCAATCGGGCCAGAGTCATCGCAAATCAAGAGATCTTCGATATCGAGTTTGCGAATCTGACCATCAAGAGTTTTTAGCGTTTCGCCTGCCTTAGCGCGACGAACGGTGATTCCGCCCTTGAGTTTGTCGAGATCGTATGCGTGAGTCGGCTGACCAAGTTCAAGCATCACGTAGTTTGTGATATCGACCGCGAGAGAAATCGAACGCATGCCGGCAAGCTTCAATCGAGAAATCATCCAAGGTGGTGTCGGGCGATTCGGATCGATGTTCATAACCGAACGCAAAACCATTCGCTGCATGGCTGGTCGATTGCGAATTGGGTTGACGTCGTCGAGCGTTAGCGAAAAGCCTTCGCCGTGATTTAGAACGGCGTTGCCTTTAGGGTCGCGAAAATCTGCATTAGTCGCATGCGCGTATTCGCGAGCGATGCCTCGAATCGAGAAGCAGTAGCCGCGATCTGGCGTGACGTTTACCTCGGCAGCGCTGTCATTGAGATGCAAGAGTTCGAGCGCATCCGAGCCCACCTTTGGGTCGAGACCCATTTCGTTCAGACGAATGATTCCGGCGTGGTCGTCGCTCAGAGTCAGTTCTCGAGCAGAAGCCATCATTCCGTCGCTGATGTGGCCGTAGGTCGAGCGAGCAGCAATCTTGAAATCGCCAGGCAGAGTTGAACCAGGCAAACAAACCACAACCTTGTCGCCAACCTCAAAGTTTGCGGCACCACAAACGATTCCACGAACGTCTTCGCCGCCGTCGGCTGCCTTGCTTCCTTCTGGAGCGACTCGAACCTGGCACCAGCGAATGGTCTTGCCGTTCGACTGGGGTTCTGGAGTGAACTCGAGCACCTGACCGACAACAACCGGGCCAGTCACTTCAAAGTTGTGACTGCCTTCTTCTTCTAGACCAACTTTGACAAGTTCGGCCATGACCGAATCTGGTGTTGCATCGCTTGGTAGGTCAACGTATTCGGCAAGCCATGACAATGGAACGCGCATTAGAGGTTCACTCCAAACTGCTGAGAGAAGCGCACGTCGGCCTCGACCATGTCGTGCATATCGCGAACGTCGTTGCGGAACATCAGAGTTCGCTCGATGCCCATTCCGAATGCGAAGCCCTGATAAACCTCAGGGTCGATTCCCGCAGCAAGCAAAACATTTGGGTTCACCATTCCGCAGCCACCCCATTCGACCCAACGAGCGCCACCTTTGGCGCCGGGGTGCCAAACGTCTAGTTCTGCCGATGGTTCGGTGAAAGGAAAGAACGACGGGCGCAGGCGAATCTTTGCTTCTTCGCCAAACATGATGCGAGCAAAGTGCTCTAGGGTTCCACGCAGATCTGC
>CANGGA010000034.1 GCA_947453285.1 Microbacteriaceae bacterium
AACCAATGCGCTGCGTGCAATCGTGAGCCTGGCAGTCGGTCTGTTCATCACCTTCTCTCAGTCACATCACGCAGCGATTGGTTTAACTGCTCTCTCGATTTTTGGCATCGCCTTCGCCGCAACAAACGCGATTGGCAGCGGCATCTGGGGCAAGGGACTAGTGGCGATTGAAGCGGTTCCGTTAACAATCGTTTCTTTGCTAATCGGTGCACTCGCAATCCTCGTTCCGCAAGGCGATGACGCTAAAGCAAAACTTGCCTTCATCGGTTTGATTACCGTTTGGGGTCTCGTGTCGGGAGCGTTCGAGCTTTACCTGTCGAGACGCTCCGGTTTCAAAACACCAATTGGTCGCGACTACTTGCTAAGTGCAACGCTGAGCATCGTGCTCGGTTTGCTATTTCTAGTTGCGCCGCTCGATATCGTTTCGGCGGTCGGTTTCTTCGGCGCATACCTGGTGATCTCTGGAGTGCAACTTGGTGTAGCCGCCGCTTCTCCAGTTTCAGAGAAGTAGGGTTGAACAATGGCCAATAACGCAAAATCTCTTCGCGTCTTCTTGACGCTTTCGCTTGTGGCAGCTGCATTCGTAGGCATCTTGGTTTTAGCTGCTGGCAACTATGGCAATGTCGTCGAAGCGCTCATTTGGGCCGGCGTAACCTTCATCGTTGTTCTCGTTGCAATTGCAACCATGGCGTTGAGCGTCAAAGACGAAAACAACGACCCAACCAAGCCAAAGCTTAAATAAAAGTCTTAGCCAACTCGGCGGCCAAGCCGGTGTAGTTGTGCGGCTTCAAGGCCAGCAAGCGATCCTTCGCTTCTTCAGAGATATCCAAACCGTTTACAAACGTGACCAACTCGTCATGCCCGATGCGCTTGCCCCGGGTTAGCTCCTTGAGCAACTGGTATGGGTCGCTGATCGATGAACGCCCGGCTGCGACTTCTGCACGAATCACGGTCTGAATCGCTTCGCCGAGAACTTCCCAGTTCTCTGAAAGATCTGCATCGAGAACGGCCTGGTTCAATTCGATTTCACCCAAACCGCGAGTTGCATTGTCGATTGCCAAGAGTGAGTGCCCGATGCCGACACCGATGTTTCGCTGCGCGCTCGAGTCGGTGAGGTCGCGCTGCATTCGTGAGTTAACCAGAGTCGCCGAGAGGCTATCCAAGATTGCATTTGAAAGCTCGAGGTTTGATTCGGCGTTTTCGAAACGAATCGGATTGATCTTGTGCGGCATCGTCGAAGAACCGGTTGCACCAGGCTGCGGAATCTGCTTGAAGAAACTCATCGAGATGTATGTCCAGATGTCGGTGCAGAGGTTGTGCAAAATTCTGTTGAACAATGCAATCGCCGAATAGAGCTCGGCCTGCCAATCGTGAGACTCGATCTGAGTCGTCAACGGATTCCAAGTTAGGTCGAGAGATTCAACGAAGTCCTTTGATTCCTTCGCCCAATCAACGTGAGGGGCTGCAACTACGTGAGCAGAGAAAGTTCCGGTCGCGCCAGAAAACTTGCCAAGGTAATCTGCATTCTCAATTCGAGTGAGTTGACGACGAAGACGATAAACGAACACTGCAAACTCTTTGCCCATAGTGGTCGGAGTTGCCGGTTGTCCGTGTGTGCGACTAAGCATCGCTACCTCGCGGTACTGTTCTGCGAGTTCTGCGATTTTGGCAACGAGCTTCTCAGCACGAGGCAACCAAACCTGCTTCACCGAGTCACGCACGGTTAGTGCATAGCTCAGGTTGTTGATGTCTTCGCTTGTGCAGGCAAAGTGAGTTAGTTCGGCAAGGTCTTCACGACCCACTTCTGCAAGCTGGTCGCGAACGAAATACTCAACCGCTTTCACGTCGTGCTTGGTGACGGCTTCGGTGGCGGCCAACTTGGCCACGTCTGCATCCGAGAAATTTGTGACAACCGAACGAAGTTTTTCTACCTCGGTAAGGTCGAGCGGCGCATTGTTTTTGAGCAGATTGCGGTTGGCCAAGTGAATCAACCACTCGATCTCAACGTGAATGCGGGCCCGGTTCAAACCAGCTTCAGAAAGGTGCTGGCCCAACTCTGCTACGGCGCTTTGGTAGCGACCGTCAAGCGGGCTCAGTGGCTGGTTCGAAAGATTACTCACAAGGGATATTCTGCCTTATGCCTTCCACAGATTTTCCGTGCCGAAGTTATGCGAGGTTGTGGCGTTTGAAAATCGACGCATGGATGAACTGCGTGGGCGACTCGGTGCCGCGATTGCACATCTCGAGGCAGCTTTGCCGCGGCCCGAAGAATGGAACGACCAGGCAGCAATTGCTTTGACGACCGCGGTGCATGAGTTAGCTGCAGACATCGGCACTTTGCTGATTGATTGCGTCGGCTTTCTGCAACCCCTGCAACCATTTCTTGGGTCAGATGGCTAGTCGCACCAGCAATCACGAACTCGAACGCGTTCGAATCGCACTGATTCACAGCGTCGAGCTGCTCTCTATTGAGGCAATTGCGGTGGCTTGGTTTACCCCAATCTCTGTGGCAACCCTGCTTTCGCGGGTCGGGCCGATACTGCTTCGTTTGCGAAAGCTTATTTTTGCCTGCGAAACGGCCATGTTTGGCTACGCCAGCGCCGAGACTGGGCTCGTTGAGTCTCTCGAGAATTTTCGAGTTTCACCGAGTGAGCTAGCCGCGTCAGCCTTCGTCGGCACCGGCTTGCTTGGCTCGACTTCGGTTTGGGTGAGGTCGGTTTCGACGAGTGAGTTGGCCTTGGCGCCTGTTTCGTTGCAGCAGATCTCGAGCCGCCTGCTCGCATTGAGTGAGATGCAGCAGCCAATAGTTCGAATTGAGAAATATGCGAGCACCGGCGCAAGCAGCCGATTCATCGTTTACATACCAGGAACAGAAAATCTCGGACTACCCAACTCAAACCCACTCGATATGCGGTCGAATCTTCAACTAATGGCCGGCGGCACCAGCGCGTCGTCTAGGGCGACCGATATGGCAATTCGGCGAGCTGGAGCTAAACCGGGTGACCAGGTGATGCTCGTTGGTTATTCGCAGGGCGGCATGGTTGCGGTGCAACTCAGCAAGCAATCGAAAGCCGCTCAGCTCGATTACGAAGTTTCACAGGTGGTCACATTCGGGTCGCCTGTGGGGTCAAATCCGGCCGGCGCACTCCCCAATGTGTTGTCTGTGGAGAACAAAGCCGACTTTGTGCCCCACCTAGACGCAATGTCAAATCAAAATGCGCCAAATTGGCTAACTTTGGAGGGGAATGTAGCAAAAGACCCGCTCAGGAATCACCAAATGGAGTCTTATCAGCAGATTGTGCGCGATTTGGGCAATTCAGGGGAGATAACCGTGCGAAGCAATATCGAGCAAATCAATCAATTTGCCAGAGGCGAAGGCACCCAGGTGTTGATTCGCCTTGGGCAAACAACTCCCTAGCGGTTAAGTTGCTTTTTGAAAACTGCTCGGCCAAAACCACTAATCACGCTCATGATCAAGGCGGCGAGAATGGCCCAGCCGAGTGAAGAAATGGCTAGGCCTTCGGTGTTGAAGCCATCGATGCTAAAGATCTTCGAGCCGATGCTCTGAGAAATCCATGCAACAAAAAGCAGCAGCGCGCCGTTGATTACCAGGTTGATGAGGCCAAAGGTCAAGATGTATAGAGGTGCAGACAAGATCTTGATGATTGGGCCAATGATGGCGTGAACCAGACCGAAGATCATCGCCACCAGGGCATATGAAGCGACTCGGGTCCAGAACATGTCGCCACCGTAGGGCGCCAGCTTGACTGCCGGAATCACCATGGTGACAATCCAAAGACCAATTGCGTTGAACATCGTGTTGAGTGCGAAACGAACCATGTTCGAATTGTGCCACAAGCAAGTAGATTTGACCCTGTGAGTCAAGACCCATCTGACCTGCCTATGGTGCAGTTTCTCTCAATGGAGGGCGAAGTTCGTGTGCCTGCTCAGTGGGCAGAATATGGCGAATATCTAAAGGAGCTCACCGAGGCCGACTATCTAAAGTTCTACCGCGACATGGCTCGCATCCGTCGTTTCGACAACGAGGCAACCGCGCTTCAGCGCCAGGGGCAACTCGGCCTATGGATTCCGGCGATTGGCCAGGAGGCCGCGCAAATCGGTTCGGGCTATGGCGTTGGCCCAAACGACCACATCTTTCCTAGCTACCGCGAACACGGAGTGGCGATCACCCACGGCATCGATCTGATGTCGATTCTGAAGATGCTTCGCGGCGTTAACCACGGTGGCTGGAACCCAGACGAAACTCGTTTTCACCTTTACGCAATCGTTCTAGGCACCCAGGTTTTGCACGCGACCGGTTATGCCATGGGAGTTAAGTTCGACGGCAAGGTCGGCACCGGCAACAAAGATGAAGACCTCGCAGTCATTTCATACATGGGTGACGGAGCAACGGCCGAAGGTGACGTTAGCGAAGCATTCTTGTTCGCTGCCGTAAACGAATCGCCAATCGTCTTCTTCATCCAAAACAATCAGTGGGCGATCTCTTCTCGTTCGAGCGCACAGACCAAGGTTCCGCTTTATCAGCGCGGCGATGGTTTCGGCGTTCCGGGAATTCGAATCGACGGCAACGATGTGCTCGCGTCGTATGCAGTGACCAAGAAACATATGGATGACGCTCGCGCCGGAAAAGGCCCTTCTCTTATCGAGGCGCTGACTTATCGAATTGGTGCGCACACAACTTCTGACGACCCAACCAAATATCGCGACGACGCCGAAGTGGAATATTGGAAAGCTCGCGACCCACTTGCTCGTCTAGAAAAATTCTTGCGTCGCAACGGAATAAACCAAGACTTCTTCGATGAGGTCGATCACGCCGGCGAGGTGCTAAGCGCAGAAATTCGCGAAGCAACTTTCGCATTGAAAAACCCACCGGTTGAAAATATGTTCAAGCACGTTTACTCGACGCAGCATCCGGTGATCGACGAACAGCACGCCTGGTTGAAAAACTACGAAGCTTCGTTTGGCGGTGACGCGTAATGAACAACATGGTTGAGATGCCAATCGCCAAAGCGATTAACGCTGGTCTGCGCGAAGCAATGCGCAAAGACAACAAGGTCTTGATGTTCGGCGAAGACGTTGCCGAGCTCGGTGGAGTGTTTCGTGTGACCGAGGGTCTGCACGCAGAGTTCGGTCAGAGCAGAGTTTTCAACACCCCAATTGCCGAGGCCGGAATCATCGGAACAGCTATCGGCCTGGCAATGCGCGGCTATCGTTCGGTAACCGAGATTCAGTTCGACGGGTTCATCTTTCCGGCGTTTGACCAGATCACGAGTCAGCTGGCCAGGTTGCAGAACCGCAGCGAAGGCTTCTTGACTATGCCGGTCGTAATCCGTGTGCCTTACGGTGGCGGCATCGGTGCGGTTGAACACCACAGCGAAAGCCCTGAGGCTTATTTCGCACACACTCCTGGTTTGCGTGTTATCAGCCCGAGCACACCAAACGATGCCTACTGGATGATTCAGCAGGCCATCGAATCAACCGACCCGGTTTTGTTCTTCGAGCCAAAGCGTCGCTACTGGCAGAAGGGCATGGTCAATCTCGACGCAGCTCCGGGTTCGATGCACCAGGCACGCGTGGTTGTTCCGGGCAGCGATGTCACTTTGGTTGCCTACGGCCCAATGATGAACGTTGCACTTCAGGCGGCAGCGCTCGGTGCCGAAGAGGGCAAGAGCATCGAGGTCATCGACATTCGATCGATGTCACCAATTGACTTTGCAACCATCGTTGAATCGGTTAAGAAAACCGGCCGACTCGTTGTTGCTCACGAGGCAAGCACATTTGTTTCTGTTTCATCAGAGATCGCTGCTCGCGTTGCTGAGTTGGCTTTCTATCACCTCGAGGCTCCACCAATTCGTGTTGGTGGTTTCGATGTTCCATATCCAGCGGCAAAACTTGAAGAAGTTTTCTTGCCAGACGCAGACCGCATTCTCGATGCAGTCGACCGAGTCATGGCTTTCTAGGAGAAACAGATGAGTCAGCTCGCATTCTTTAATTTGCCAGACGTAGGCGAAGGCCTAACCGAAGCAGAAATTGTTTCGTGGAAAGTTAAACCTGGCGATCACGTTTCTGTTAACCAGATCATCGTCGAAATCGAAACCGCAAAGTCACTCGTTGAATTGCCTTGCCCATTCGAAGGTGTAGTTGCAGAACTTTTT
Organism: Microbacteriaceae bacterium; assembly: GCA_947453285.1. Lineage (GTDB taxonomy): Bacteria > Actinomycetota > Actinomycetes > Actinomycetales > Microbacteriaceae > Rhodoluna. Next base: position 6,177 of record CANGGA010000034.1, read on the forward strand.
GCAAACGAAGGCGACACTGTCGAAGTTGGCAAGCCGATTATTTCTGCGACCGTTTCTGACGGCGCGGTCGGCGCAACCGCAACGTCTTCGATTCCGGTTATCTCGCCAGAGATCGCACAGAGCGCTCACGAGGCTGTTGCAGAAGCCGCGGCCTCACTCTCGCAAGAAGAAACCATGAAGCCACTGGTTGGCTACGGAGTTTCAAACCACTCGGGTCAGTCACGTCGACGCGGTCGCGTTGTCGAACCAACCGCAGTGGTTGCTCCGGCGACCAGTGCAATCCCGGTGATTCCTGGAGCACCGGCAACCGGATTGATCAGCGTTGTGGCTTCGAGCGAGCAGGTAATTGCCAAGCCACCAATTCGCAAGCTTGCTAAAGACCTTGGTGTCGATCTCTCGAAGGTTGTGCCAACCGGAATGGCCGGCGAGGTCACTCGCGAAGACGTTCTCGGTGGCGCTCAGCAGGCGAGCGTTTTCAGAAACCTATCTACCCCAGAGGCTCCAACCGAGCGCGAAGAGCGAATTCCGGTTAAGGGCGTTCGCAAGGCAATCGCAAGCGCGATGGTCAAGTCAGCTTTCACAGCTCCGCACGTGAGCATCTTCGTTGACGTTGATGCCACTCGCACCATGGAATACGTCAAGCGCCTCAAAGCATCGACCGACTTCGCCGGCGTAAAGGTCACCCCGCTATTGATCATGGCGAAGGCAATGATCTGGGCAGTTCGTCGCAACCCAACCGTGAACTCAACCTGGACAGACGAAGAGATCATCGTTCACAACTTCGTGAACTTCGGTGTTGCAGCGGCAACCCCTCGTGGCTTGATTGTTCCGAACATCAAGGATGCCGACCAGATGTCGATGCTCGAACTTGCCAAGGCAATCGAGCAATTGGCTGCTACCGCCCGCGAAGGCCGCACCACTCCTGCTGACATGGCAAACGGAACCATAACAATCACCAACATCGGTGTCTTCGGTGTTGACACCGGAACCCCAATCTTGAACCCAGGCGAAGTTGGCATCGTGGCCCTTGGTTCGATTCGCCCGAAGCCTTGGGTGGTCAACAACGAAATCGTGATTCGTCAGGTAACCACCATCGGAGCAACCTTCGACCACCGCGTTGTCGACGGAGACGTGGCATCTCGCTTCGTGCAAGACGTGGCCTCGGTCATGGAAGAGCCAGCCCTGCTGCTCGACTAACAGTTATTGACAACAATTCTCAATAAGCCATAGTGTTGCCTCATGAGGATTTTCATGGAGCAACAGGGCCTGAGCTTTTGGGAAGAAGCCTGGAGCATCTTCACCGATCCAGCGCATATCGTTGCCGAATTGGGTTGGACCATCATCCAAGACGTGATTCTGGTCTGGCTAATTTATGGCAGCCTCTGGAAAAAAGTCGTCTTGCCGAAGCTCCACGAGAAGTTCGATAAAGAGCATGCCATCGAACACCACGACGATGAGCACCAGATCTAATTAACGCCCCTGCATCGAAAATGCCCGAATCTAAGCGCAGAAACACCCGACAGAAAGACGCCGTTCGCCATACCCTCGGCGAAGTCGTCGGCTTCGTCAGCGCCCAGCAACTGCACCGAGTGCTGCAAAACCACGGCAGCACCATCGGGCTTGCGACTGTCTATCGTGCGCTAGCCGACCTAGCCGCGGCGGGCGAGGCCGATTCGCTGCAGTCCAAGGATGGCGAACTGCTCTATCGTGCCTGCACCACTAGGCACCATCACCACCTGATTTGCCGGGGCTGTGGCAAGACGGTCGAGATCGAAGCCGAGAAGGTTGAGAAGTGGGCAGACGAGGTTGCCAGCGAACACGGATTCACCCAGCCGAGCCACACAATCGACGTTTTCGGAACCTGTTCGGCCTGCCAAAAATCCGTGAAAAATTAAGGCCAAACTGGCTTGATTTTTTTGTTCTCGGGCTTGCTTAAGCCCTGAATTTTCGCCTAAACTTGCAAAGTTGCTATTGCGACCGAATTCATCAAGCCTTTGAACTCTCTGTTCAGTCGGCTTGCCCTCTAAAGGAGAACCAAATGGCTGCGTATTGCCAGGTGACAGAGACCGGACCTCAGTTCGGCCACCACGTCTCGCACGCTCAGAACAAGACCAAGCGTCGCTTCAACCCGAACATCCAGAAGAAGACTTACTTCGTTCCTTCGTTGAAGCGCAACGTAACCCTCACCCTTTCAGCTCGCGGCATCAAGGTAATTGACGTTCGCGGCATCGAGGCCGTAGTTGCCGAGCTAAAAGCTCGTGGCGAGAAGATCTAAGGAGATCTAGCAAATGGCTAAGAAAGACAAGGACATCCGTCCAATCATCAAGCTTCGTTCGACCGCAGGCACTGGTTACACCTACGTAACCAAGAAGAACCGTCGCAACGACCCAGACCGCATCGTGTTGAAGAAGTACGACCCAGTTGTACGTCAGCACGTCGAATTCCGCGAGGAGCGCTAAAAATGGCTAAGAAAAGCAAGATCGCTAAGAACGAGCAGCGCAAAGTAATCGTTGAGCGTTACGCAGAGAAGCGCCTCGCACTGAAGAAGGCTTTGGTTGACCCTAACTCAACCGACGCACAGCGCGAAGAGGCCCGTCTAGGCCTACAGAAGCTACCTCGCAACGCATCACCTGTTCGCGTTCGCGGACGTGACGCAATCGATGGTCGTCCACGTGGATTCCTCGCAAAGTTCGGTGTTTCTCGTGTTCGCTTCCGCGACATGGCTCACAAGGGCGAGCTTC
>CANGGA010000035.1 GCA_947453285.1 Microbacteriaceae bacterium
AAGCAATGCGATTGCAGAATTAGCCTGCGTGATTGTTCCGATGTTTAGCTTTGCGTTGGTTAGCGCAATCTTTGCGTCAGCTTCGGTCATGCCTTGCAAACTAGGAACCAAAACCATTTGTGCACCAGAAGAAACATAAAGCGTGATGCTTGTGTTTTCTGGAACCTTTGTGCCGGCAGTCGGATCACTGCTAATTACTTGGTCGAGTGGTGCGGTATCGCTTGCCTGATAGACCTTTACGACTAGCAAGTGCTCGCCAGTCAAAGTCGAGTAAGCCTCAGAGTAGGTCTTGCCGACAACGTCGCTCACCGCGATGCCGCCCTGACCAGGAGTGATGCTGAAGTTAAAGTTGCCACCGAAGGTGACCAGCCAAACCAATAGACCAACCAACACCACGGTTACACCGCTGCCAATGCCCCACAGCAATCCGGCTGATGGTCGGCCGCTGCGCGAGATTGAAGTCGGTGCAGTCTCTAATGCGTTGAGGTCGACGCCGAGTGCAGCAAACGGGTTGGTGTTCGGCAGGCTGGCATCGTCGGCAGGCTGAATCTCAGACGGAACGTCTACCGGTGCGGTGTCTTTTTCAACCGGATGAGCCGGCATCACGGTCGTAGCCGAAGTGTCGGCTGCTGCAAGCAGAGCTTCGAAATCGTCGAGGTCGGTTCTCTCTTCGGTGAGGTCTTCGACGGTTGGCTTTGCGATTGGAGTTTCACCGGTGAGGTTCTCAAGTGGGCGACCAACGGTGAGCGGTGAACCATTTGCTGCGGCAATCAAGTGATCGCGAAACTCTTCTGCACTTTGAAAACGGTTGTTGCGATCTTTTGCCATAGCGTGCAAAACAACTTCATCTAGCTCTGCGCTGATTAGGTTGTTGTGACTTGATGGCGCAATTACCGCCTCACTCACGTGCTGGTATGCAACAGAAACAGCAGTGTCACCTTTGAACGGTGCGCGGCCAGCCAGCATTTCATAAAGCAAAACGCCAGTTGAATAAAGGTCGGTGCGGGCGTCGACGTTTTCACCCTTTGCCTGTTCTGGCGAGAAGTATTGCGCGGTGCCCATGATGCCAACGGTATTTGCCATGGTTGCCGATGAGTCAGAGATTGCACGAGCGATGCCGAAATCCATGACCTTCACCTGGTCGTTTTCGGTGATCATGATGTTTGCAGACTTGATGTCGCGGTGAATCACGCCAGCCTTGTGCGAGAACTCAAGTGCGGTGAGAACGCCACTCGCATAGTTGACAGCTTCTTCGATTGAGAGTCTGCGCTCGTGAAGAATGTCGCGAAGCAGTTTGCCCTTTACGTATTCCATGATGATGTAGGGGTGCTTGACCGAATTTCCGCGTGAATCTTCTTCGATGTCTTCGCCTGCGTCATAAACGCGAACGATGGTTGGGTGCGCCATGCGCGCAGACGCCTGAGCTTCGTGGCGAAAACGGTCTTCAAAACTCGGATCGTTTGCGAGGTCGCTCTTGAGCAACTTGATTGCAACCGTGCGGCCAAGTCGGGTGTCTAGACCCTCATACACATCGGCCATTCCGCCGCGCCCGATTAGGCTGCCGATTTCATATCGGCCAGCAATCAGTCGCTTATTCTCAGACAAAACTTTTCTCCAGTCGTTCTAAATCAGTCTACTTATTGGCTTGTGCTCGGGCTTGGAGTTGGCTGAGTGCTCGGTGCGTAGTAGAGCAAGCGAATCGTGTCGCCAACCTTCATAGTTCCTAAAGGGGCCGCGTCATAAACGGTGTTGACCTTTGGGTCGGTTGGGTCGACGGTTTCGCCTGGCACTGGCTCGACAACTAATCCGAGCGCCTGCAATTGCGAGGTGACTTGATCGAGCGGCAAACCGACGACATCTTTCGGCCAAACGACAACATCAATCGGTGACGCGCTCGCAGATGCGCTTGGGCTATCGCTCGGATTAAACGGAGTGAAAGATGGGCCAGGTTGGTGTTGCCCAATCGCCCCAACGACAATGGCTGTGACAATTGCGATCGCAGAGACAACAATCAAACCGATAAGAGCAATCCAAGGCCAGACAATCGGTTGCTTCGGCTTTGGCTCATCGAAAGTTGGAATGACCGTGGTCTTGTCTGACAGATTCGCCTGCGCAATTACCTTCGTCGTGACCGCGCGAGTTGGCGAGTAACTCATCAGCGATTCTGCGCGCTGGGCGAGAACCATCGCGCTTTCTGGTCGCTGGTGCGGCTTCTTGGCGAGGCATCCGAGAATTAGGTTTTGAACTCGCTGGTCGATGTTGCTAGGCAACGGCGGCGGTGTCTCGTTAATTTGGGCCATCGCTATCGCCATCTGCGATTCGCCTGTGAACGGGCGTTTTCCGGCAAGTGCCTCGTAGGCAACGATGCCGAGGCTATAGATGTCGGTCGACGGGCTCGCCGGCTTTCCGGTTGCCTGCTCGGGAGCCAGGTATTGCACCGTGCCCATGACCTGGCCGGTCGCCGTCAGTGAGACTTGGTCGGCAACGCGGGCTATGCCGAAGTCGGTGATCTTCACGTGGCCGTCTGGCGTGATCAGCAGGTTTCCCGGTTTGATGTCGCGGTGAACCATGCCCTCCTCGTGGGCTGCAAACAGGGCACGAGCGGTCTGGGCGACTATGTCTAAGACCTTGTCGGTCGGCAGGCTCTTGTCGCGTTCAAGGATGCGAGCGAGCGAGTCGCCTGGAACGAGCTCCATCACCAAGAATGCGCTGCCAGAGTCTTCGCCATAGTCGTAAACATTGGCGATGCCGTCGTGGTTCACCTTTGCTGCGTGACGAGCCTCGGTTCTGAATCGCTCAAGAAAGCCAGGATCACCCAGATATTCGGGCTTCAAAATTTTGATGGCTACGTCGCGCAGAATCACTTCATCGTGCGCTTGCCAAACTTCACCCATGCCACCGATAGCAATGCGAGAGATTAGTTTGTAGCGACCACCGTAAAGTTGGCCAACCTCGGGTTTCATTTGCGCAACACCGCCTGCATTACCTTTCTGGCAATCGGTGCAGCAAGTGTGTTTCCACGACCTGCCTGACCCATGCCACCCCCATCTTCGATTACAACTGCAACAGCGACCTTCGGATCATTCGCAGGTGCGAACCCGGTGAACCAAAGTGTGTATGGTTCACCCTTTCCGTTTTGAGCGGTTCCGGTTTTTCCAGCAACCGATATGCCCGGAATTTGTCCGTTGGAACTTACGCCGTGTGCAACCGCGTTGATCATCATGTCGCGAACCAGTCGCGCTGTTGCTTCGGAGATTGGTTTTCCAAAGATCGAAGGTGATGGCGCATAGAGCGATGACAAGTTAGCCGACACTACGTTTTCAATCAAGTTTGGTTTCATTAGCGTTCCGTTGTTTGCAATGGCCGCGCTAATCATTGCAATCTGCAAAGGTGTGACTCGATCATCAAACTGGCCGAATGACGAGAGTCCGGTTTGCGCTTCATCCATGCCGGTTGGATAAGTGCTTGCGGTAGAGCGAAGTGGAATCTCAATTGCTTGACCGAAGCCATACTTTTCGGCCTGCGCGCGAATCGCATCTTGACCGAGCTTGATGCCGAGCTGTGCGAACGGAACGTTGCACGAGAAGCGAAGTGCATCTGCGATTGAAACGGTTGCCTTGCCACCGCACTTGCCTTCACCACTGTTTTGCACATAGGTGTTGGTGCCAGGCAACTTGAACTTCAACGGGTTAGGCAGCGTTGACTCCGGTGTGTATTGACCGCTCTCGAAGGCAGCCGAGGCCACCACAAGTTTGAACACCGAACCCGGCGCATAGAGGCTGCCGCTGATTGCCTTGTTCACAAGTGGGCTGCTCTTGTCGGCAAGCAGTTGCGCGTAGTTTGCGCTCGAGATGATTCCGTTGTGCACCGCTAGTTTGTTGGCATCGAAGCCAGGCTTTGAGACCATCGCCAAGATGTTTCCGGTCTTCGGATCTATGGCAACGACGGCGCCCCTCAGGTTGCCCATTGCATCCCAGGCTGCCTTCTGAACCACCGGGTCAATCGTCAATTCAATCGAAGCCCCGGTCACCGGGTTGCCGCTTAGCAATGCGTTTACCTGCTCGAAGAACTGAGTTGAGTTCTTGCCGGTGAGGTAGCTGTTCATCTTTGACTCGAGGCCGGTTGCGCCCTGATAAAAACTGAAGAAGCCCGTGATGGCCGAATACATTTGGCTCGAGTAAGCGCGAAGGTAGTGAAAGCTGTCGTCAGACTTTTCTGATGTTGCGATTGGGTTTCCGTCGACCAAGATCGAACCGCGCTGAGTTTTATAAGAGTCGTAGACCGAGCGAACGTTGCGTGGGTCTTGTGCAAGTGAATCTGCGGTCAACACTTGGATAGTCGAAGTCGAAATCAGTAGCGCAACAAACATGGTGATAATCACAAAAACAACACGTTTCAATTCGCGATTCATTGCACACCACCCGAAATGCGATCTCTCGAATCTGATGTGTTTGAGATTCTCAAGAGCAACCCGATGATTATCCAGTTTGCGAGAAGCGATGAACCACCGGCAGCAAGCAAGGGTGTGGTCAAGCCGGTTAGTGGAACAACGCGGGTTACACCACCGATGACGATAAACGTCTGCAGTGCAATTACAAAACTCAAGCCGACGGCAAGCAACTTGCTGAAGTCGTCACTGTGATTGAAAGCAATTCGAACACCGCGCGAGACGATCAGGAGGTAAATCGCGAGAATCGCAAAAATTCCGGCGAGGCCGAGCTCTTCGCCGAGCGATGAAATTATGAAGTCGCTTTCGGCAAGCGGAACCAACTGTGGAACTCCGCCGCCGAGTCCGGTTCCGAGCACACTGCCGTGGGCCATGCCAAAGAGTCCCTGCACAAGTTGGTAGCTTCCGCCGATGGCGTCGTAACGCGCAGCATCAAATGGGTTTAGCCAGGCGTCGAATCGCCCGCTGACGTAATCCATGACTCGACTTGCCACCAGCGCGCTCGTGATGAACATGCCAAGGCCAACCACCACATAAATGGCTCGGCCGGTGGCCACATAGATCATGACCAAGAACAGACCAAAGTAAAGCAACGATGTGCCGAGATCTTTCTCGCCGACCAAGACCAAAAGGCTGACCGCCCAGATTGCCAAAATTGGCCCAAGCTCACGAGCCCTAGGAAGCTGAACACCCAGAAAGCGCCTTCCAACGGCGGCCAAAGAATCGCGTCGGGTAACCAGATAACCGGCGAAAAAGACGGTTAGGGCTATCTTGGCCAACTCACCTGGCTGAAAGGTTAGGCCTCCGATGGCAAGCCAGAGGTGGGCCCCATTGATGGTCTTGCCGATGAAGGGCAGCATTGGCGAAACCAAGAGCACCAGGCCGATGAACATAGAGATGTAGACGTAGCGGCGCAAAAACAGGTGCGAGGGCACAAAGAGCACGACCGCGCTCGCGGCGGCGATTGCCACGACCGTCCAGATCACTTGCTTTAGGCCGAAGACCTCAGATCCACCCGCGGCGAGTGTGGCCAGGTCGAGGCGATAAATTTCTGCAATGCCGAGGCCGTTTAGCAATACCGCAGCCGGCAGAATCAGTGCATCGGCATCACTTGCCTTGAAGCGCAAAATAAAGTGCAGCAACAGGGCTGCAACCGTAATCGGAGTCCAGTAGGTCATTAGATCCCAGGTCAGAATCTGAATTGTCGACAACTGAATCTGACAAAGCTCGAAGGCGTTTATGCCGAAAGCAAAAATCAAAAGCATTATTTCAATGTTGCGATTGCGCGGAACTACTCGCGCCAATTTCTGAATGTCGATTGCAACCGTGTTAGTCGTGGTCAATTGCCAACCGCCTTGAGCGTTGAAAGTTTCGTCAAAATGTCTTGAAGGTTATCGCCACTGATTGACCGGTCGACGAGCTGTTGTTGATATTCGTTAAGTGAACTAACCAACGTGCCGGTGCGTTGATAAACATGACTGAAGTGCAATGGTCCGAAAGATTCACGGATGCCCTGATAAATCGCAACATAACCATTGTCGTCAGCGATGTAGAAGCGAGTCTGGGTGTAGTCGTATGCTGCATTCGCAGCGAAGCCCGCGCCTGCAATCAACAGCAGAATAATTGCCATGCCTCTAATGCGACGCCAACGCACTTTGCTTCGCGTTTCGTTCATGATGCGCTCAAGCAACTCTTCTGATTCAACAGCGAACTGTGCATCCTGTGGTTGACGAACGAGCAGATCTCGCAGAATCTTCGGATTGAAGATTTCGACAAGGCGACTGCCGCGCTTAGTTGAAATTACAACTTCGTTTTCGGCTGAGCCAACAAAAATCGGTGCTGCAACATATTCACTCTGCACCGACGGAGACAAGACATCGACAATCACAACAGTTACGTTGTCTGGCGCACCGTGCTCAAGAGCTTCATAAATCAATAGCTCGGTAGCCTCTTCGGCGTCTACCGATTTGTTCAAAAGAATGTCACTGATGATTTCGTCTGGCACGACACCAGACAAACCGTCACTGCAGAGCATCCAGCGATCGCCAGCGTTTGCCTTGAACACCTCGGTGTCGACCTCGGGAGAAATTTCTACGTCACCGAGAACGCGCATCAAGACGCTGCGACGCGGGTGGGTGAGCGCCTCTTCGGCAGTGATGCGGCCGGTGTCTACCAAACGCTGAACGAACGTGTGGTCTTTGGTCACCTGCTTCACCTGGTCGTCGCTGACCATATAAACGCGTGAGTCGCCGATGTGAATCAGCGTGACCAGGTCGCCTGTCACTGCAATGCCAGAGAAGGTTGTGCCCATTCCCTTGAGTTCAGGGTGGTCGGCAACGGTATCTGCGAGCTTTGAGTTGGCGCCTAAGAGCGCCTCGACTACAGACTCGGCGGCTTGGTCGGTGTTGTCATAAACCCGGTCGGCCTGGGCCACACCCTGAGCGATGATTGCCGACGCGATATCGCCACCGGCGTGGCCGCCCATTCCGTCTGCCACGAAAAAGAAGTTATAGCCCGCATAGCCAGAGTCTTGGTTGCTCTTTCGAACGCGGCCAATATTTGACGCCGCAAAACTCTGGGTCTTGATCGACATTCGAGATTACGCTCGCAATTCGAAAACTGTTTTTCCGATTCTCATCGGAGTATTTAGTCTCACAACTGCTGGAGTACCTATGCGCGAACCGTCCAGGTAGGTTCCGTTAGTCGAGTTGAGATCTTGCAGCAACCAATCGTTGTTAATCAAAACCAATTTGGCGTGATGAGTTGAGGCATATTCGTCGGTGATGACGAGATCGCTGTTATCTGCACGACCGATGGTGATTTCGCGACGGTCGAGACGAAGAGTGTGACCCTTTCGATCGCCTTCGGTAATTACAAGTTTCGTTGCGTTCACACCGGTTGGCTCGGTCATTAAGTTTTCGGTTGCATTGCTTGGTGCCGCAGGCATCACCGGAGACGAAACTCGCTGCGGAGCGTTTGCCTCGGCAACCCGAGAAACAATCTTCTGACCGAATAGGTCTGCTCGAATTACAGAAATGATGCTGAACAGAAAAATCCAGAGAACTACAAGAAATGCAATTCGAACTATGAAAAGCGCTAACTCACTCATTGCTCACCTTGCTTGCCACGATGCGAAAAGTGAATTCACTTCGGCCAGCGCTGATTCGGCTTTCGTTTTGCAGCGGGCTTTCGTTCATCGCACGTCCGTCGACTTTGGTTCCATTGGTTGAACCCAAATCACGGATGCCAGCCTTCGAGCCATCCCAGAGAATTTCGAAGTGCTTGCGACTCAGGCCGCTGTCGTCAATCTGAATGTCTGCGCTGGCATCGCGACCTACAGAGGTGCGACTCGCGGTTAGCAGGTAGCGCTTGCCGTTTAAATCGAGGGCTGGCGACCAGCTCACGGCAATCTCTTCTGTGGCAGAACTGACGGCAATCTGACCGAGGTTTAAGCTGCCATCTTCGATCAGCTTGATGTCGAGTGCTGCGCCGAACTGAAAACCCTGCTTCACTGCGTGCGCCTGGGTGAGGTTGGTGAGCTCGGTGATGAGATTTGCGCCTAGGGCGCGCATGCGCTGAAAGTCGGCCGCCGACAGACGAACGCTGAAGGTGTTCGGCGCAAGGATGCGGTCGCGGGTGACGATGCTGGCTTTTGAATCCATCTCAGATTTGATGGCAGCGGCGATTTCAATTGGCTGAAGCTCACTCTTGAAGGTCTTGCTAAATGCGCCTGTGACGATGCGCTCAAGTCCTTTTTCAAAGTTTTCTAGAAAGCCCAAAACACACCTCGTTTTCTTTATGAAGTCTACCTTTGAGCCTTTTTAACTGGGTCTAATCGGCGCCTTAGCGGCTTTCTCAGAGTTTGCTGAGTGAATGCTCAGGGTTCGCTGTTTTATGCCGAGCAAAGCATGGGCGCTGCCTAGATTAACTTCTAGAAATGCGTTTTACCTCTCCTTAGTTGAAAACGGCCCGATACCTTTCAGTCGGGCCGTTTTTCTTTAAAACTGGGATTGGTGCCTAGCCGATCATCTCTTTCGAGCGCCCACGGGTGTGGGTTGGCTTGCAAATCAGGTTTTCTGGCTTGGCAGCGCAATCTTCGCATAGCAAAACCAGGTCTTTGCAGCCGAGATTGGCGCAGTTAATGAAGTTCTTGGTCGGGCCGCCGCAGGCTTCGCATTCGCCGATGGTTTTGGCCTCGTCGCTGAAGTCAACGGTCATGCGATCGTCAAAAACATATAGCGAGCCCTCCCAGAGGCCCTTGTCTTTGAAGGTTTCGCCGTAACGAACGATGCCGCCCTGAAGTTGGTAGACC
>CANGGA010000036.1 GCA_947453285.1 Microbacteriaceae bacterium
AGAGAAATACAACGTGGAGCTCATCGGAGCAAAGGTCGATGCCATCAAGAAAGGCGAAGACCGCCAAATTTTTAAGCAACTCGTTCTTGACGCCGGTGCCGACGTCGCAAAGTCGGTTATTGCTCACAGCATCGATGATTGCCTAGCAGCGGCAGATGTTCTCGGTTATCCAATGGTCGTGCGACCCTCATTCACAATGGGTGGTCTCGGTTCTGGCTTCGCCTATAACGAAGAAGATCTTCGACGTATCGCCGGCGCAGGACTTCAAGCTAGCCCAACCACCGAGGTTCTTCTCGAAGAATCGATACTCGGCTGGAAGGAATATGAGCTCGAGCTGATGCGCGATAAGAACGACAATTGCGTGGTCGTCTGTTCCATCGAAAACGTTGACCCGGTTGGTGTTCACACCGGCGATTCGATAACCGTTGCACCGGCCCTCACTTTGACAGACCGCGAGTTTCAAAACCTGCGCGACATCGGCATTCAGATCATCCGTGACGTTGGTGTAGACACTGGAGGTTGCAACATTCAGTTTGCCGTTGACCCAAGCGATGGTCGCGTGATTGTAATCGAGATGAACCCTCGTGTCTCGCGTTCATCGGCTCTAGCATCAAAGGCAACCGGATTTCCAATTGCCAAAATCGCCGCAAAGCTTGCCATTGGTTACACGCTCGATGAAATTCCTAACGACATAACCAAGGTGACACCGGCTAGCTTCGAGCCAACCCTCGACTACGTGGTGGTTAAGGTTCCGCGATTCGAATTCGAGAAGTTTCCAGCTGCTGACCCGACTCTAACCACCACCATGAAGTCTGTTGGTGAGGCAATGGCTCTCGGCCGCAACTACTCGCAGGCGCTGCAGAAGGCCCTTCGCAGCCTTGAACGACGTGGCAGTTCTTTTCACTGGACGGGCAACCCTGGCGACAAGACCGCTCTGCTCGAACAGATCAAGGTGCCAACCGATGGTCGAATTGTTGCCGTGCAGCAGGCATTACGTGCCGGCGCAAGCAACGCCGAGGTTTTCGAGTCAACCAAGATTGACCCTTGGTTCATCGACCAAATCGTTTTGATCAATGAGGTAGCCGATGAAATCGCTGCCGCGCCAGACCTGAGCGCAGAGCTCATTCGTCACGCCAAAGACCACGGATTCAGCGATATTCAGATTGCGCAACTGCGCGGCGTTTCTGAAGATGAAGTTAGAGCTATAAGACACACTCTTGGCCTTCGTCCGGTATTCAAAACCGTAGATACCTGTGCCGGTGAGTTTCCGGCAGAGACTCCTTACTACTACAGCACCTACGAGGATGAGACCGAGGTGTCGCCTTCGGCACGCAAGAAGGTGGTGATTCTTGGTTCGGGGCCAAACCGAATCGGTCAGGGTGTTGAGTTCGACTACTCGTGCGTTCACGCTTCTTTTGCGTTGAGCGACGCTGGATTCGAAACCATCATGATCAACTGCAACCCCGAGACAGTCTCTACCGACTACGACACAAGCGATCGTCTCTACTTTGAGCCGCTGACACTGGAAGATGTGCTCGAGGTAATTCACGCCGAGCAGCAGAGCGGCGAGCTAGTCGGAGTCGTCGTGCAGCTAGGCGGCCAGACTGCACTTGGTCTCGCTAAAGGACTCAAGGCCGCGGGCATTCCGATTCTTGGCACAACTCCAGAGGCAATCGACCTCGCCGAGGAGCGCGGGCTTTTTCAGAAGATTCTCGATGAGGCAAAGCTACTAGCACCGGCCAACGGAACCGCAATTACTCTCGCCGAGGCCGAAATTATTGCTGCGCGAATCGGTTACCCGGTTCTAGTTCGCCCGTCTTATGTTCTCGGCGGTCGCGGAATGGAAATTGTCTACGATCAACCTTCGCTGGTTGATTACTTTGATCGCATCGCAGACCAGGGGATTGTTGGCCCGACGCATCCACTGTTGGTAGATAGATTCTTGGATGACGCGATTGAAATTGATATCGACGCACTATTCGACGGGGAGCAGCTTTACGTCGGCGGAGTAATGGAACACATCGAGGAGGCTGGAATTCACTCCGGAGACTCGAGTTGCACGCTTCCTCCGGTGACCATGAGCGAGGCCCAGATCTCTCGAGTTCGCGAAGCAACGTTCGCTATCGCTAAGGGCATCGGCGTGCGCGGACTACTGAATGTTCAGTTTGCGTTAGCCAACGACGTCTTATATGTGCTCGAGGCAAACCCGCGAGCTTCGCGAACAGTTCCTTTCGTGTCGAAGGCGCTTGGAATCACCCTCGCCAAGGCAGCTTCACGTGTGATGGTAGGCGAGAGCATCGCTTCGCTCATCGAGAATGGAGCCCTGCCGGCCAAGGATGGCACCTACATTCCAGCTGGATCGGCGATCTCGGTGAAAGAAGCGGTGTTGCCGTTCAAGCGCTTCGCCACGAAGGATGGTCGTTTTGTCGACTCTCTTCTAGGCCCAGAGATGCGCTCAACCGGCGAAGTCATGGGAATCGACGTTGACTTTCCGAGGGCTTTTGCAAAGAGCCAGGCGGCTGCCGGCTCGGCGCTGCCAAAGTCTGGAAGCGTATTTGTTTCGGTTGCAGATCGCGACAAGCCTCACCTAGTGCTGCCGGTGCGCAGACTTCAGCAGCTCGGCTACAAGGTGCTCGCCACCTCTGGAACCGCAGCAATCTTGGCGCGCCACGGAATCGAGGTGCAGGTCGTTCGCAAGCACACGGATCCCGATTCGATTGTTGGACCATCCATCGTCGACTTAATCAACGACGGTCAGGTCGATGTCGTGGTCAACACCCCGAGCGGCTCGAGCGCTAGAAAAGACGGCTACGAGATTCGTGCTGCAACCACAGCGGCCGACAAGGCTATCTTCACTACTATCGCCCAGCTCAGCGCGGCCATCGGTTCATTCGAAGCCGTTCTTGCCGGTCCATTCAGTGTGAAGTCACTACAGGAACATGCTCAAGACAGAAGGGCCGCTCTTGCCAACTAGTTTCGGCTCACGACTTCAAAAAGGTTTCGAGAAGTACGGTCAACTCTGTGTTGGCATCGACCCGCATGCATCGCTCTTGGCGGAATGGGCTCTCGATGACTCTGTCGAGGGCTTGCGTTCGTTTGCCTTCACTGTGCTCGATGCTGCAGTTGGTCGCGTTGCCGTGATCAAGCCTCAAGTTAGTTTCTTCGAGAGACACGGATCGAAGGGCTTTGAGGTTCTCGAGCAACTTGCCCAGCGTGCCGCCGAGAGTGACATCCAAGTGATCATGGATGCAAAGCGTGGCGACATCGGAAGCACGATGGACGGGTACTTCGACGCCTGGCTTGGCAAGACGGCGCCTTTTCTTTGTGACGCGCTCACTTTGAGTCCATATCTGGGATTTGATTCGCTCCAAACTGTAATGAGTGAATCGCTTGAACGTGGTAAGGGTCTATTTGTTTTGGCAGCAACCTCAAACCCAGAAGGAAAGCAGATTCAGCGAGCTCGCTCTGGTGAAAACACAGTTGCCGCGCAAATTTATTCGTCGCTCGAAGCGGCTAACAAGATCAGTGCAGATGCACACGCAACTGTTGGTTCATTTGGTGCCGTGGTTGGAGCAACTCTTAATCTTTCGGCGTTCGGTCTTGGGTCAATTCAAAGCGATACGAATCAGTTGACGGCAATCTTGGCCCCAGGATTCGGCGCTCAAGGAGCAGAACTGAGTGATGTCGCTGATCTCTTTGGAGCTTCGTCGAATCGAGTTCTAGCATCGGTCTCACGCAGCGTATTGGCGGGTGGCTCTGGGCAACTCGCTGCCGCGATTGATTCTGCGAAGGCTGAGCTGGCAGCAGGATTGAAACATGACTGAACTAAACCACAAGTTGTTGGTGCTGGCTGGGCCTACTGCGGTCGGCAAGGGAACGGTCGCTAAGTACATAGTCGAGCACAACCCTCAGGTCTCACTGAGTGTTTCGGCGACCACGAGGGCTCCGCGACCTGGTGAGGTTGATGGTGTTAGCTACTTCTTTTTGACCGATGCCGAGTTCGACGAGCTAATCGAGAGCAACCAGATGCTTGAATTCGCGGTGGTTCATGGAAAACACCGCTACGGCACGCCAAAGCAGCCGGTCGAGGCAGCCCTAGCCGAGGGTCGGGCAGTCTTGCTCGAAATCGATATCCAGGGTGCCAGACAGGTCAAAGAACGCATGCCTCAGGCAACGACTGTGTTTTTGGCACCGCCATCCTGGGATGAATTGGTTCGTCGTCTCGAGGGCAGAGGAACTGAGAATCCTGCCGAGATGGCCCTTCGTCTTGAAACGGCAAAGGTGGAATTGGCGGCACAGGGGGAGTTCGACCACGTCATAGTCAACGATGAGGTAGCCAAATGTGCGGCCGCGGTCGTAGAATTGATAATGTCTTAGCGCCATAGCGCCATTTCAGAAAGATACAGAATGTCAGAAAAACTCGTTGGAATTGTTTCGCCTTCAATCGACAACCTTTTGTCGAAGCCTGAGATCGGTTCGAAGTATGAACTCGTCATCTTTGCTTCAAAGCGCGCCCGTCAAATCAACGACTACTACTCTGCTCTGCAAGACGGACACCTATTTCAGGTAGTCGGCCCATTGGTTGACACCACCATCAACGAAAAGCCACTTACCATCGCTCTCAAAGAGATCGACCAGGACAAGCTGGCTAAGAAGACCGCCTAAGCGGCATCTATGTCTCGCATAGTTCTCGGGGTTACCGGGGGAATTGCGGCATATAAGGCAACGGCGATCATTCGATTGCTGACCGAAGCTGGCCACTCGGTAAAAGTCATTCCAACTCAAAATGCACTGCGCTTCATTGGCGCAACAACGCTCGAAGCGCTTTCGCACAATTCTGTTGATGCCGATCTTTACACCGACGTAGAGAGCGTGAAGCACATAGCGCTAGCGCAAGAAGCAGATTTGGTGATCGTCGCGCCAGCAACCGCGTCTTTTCTAGCTCGACTTGCCAACGGAGTAGCAGACGATTTGCTTGGCAACACCTTGCTAGCAACCAAAGCGCCAATTCTTGTTGCACCGGCAATGCACACCGAAATGTGGTTCAACAGCGCAACGGTCGCCAACGTTGAGACCATTTCAAATCGCGGAATATTTGTTCTTGAGCCAGAATCTGGCAGACTCACCGGCGAAGACAGCGGAGTAGGCAGGCTTGCCGAACCCGAGACGATTGTCGAGACCGCGCTCGCGCTCTTGCAAAATCAAGACCTAACTGGCAAACACATATTGGTAACCGCCGGGGGAACCCAAGAGGCTATCGATCCAGTTCGGTTCATCGGCAATCAGTCATCTGGAAAGCAGGGCACCGCAATCGCCAAGGCCGCCGCCGCACGAGGAGCAAGGGTGACTCTGATCGGTGCAAATATTTCACCTGTCTCTGGATTGAACATCGAATTCATTTCGGTGCGCGATGCACGCGAACTTGAACGGGCCGTTCAAGAGAAACTTGGCACGGCACAGGCCCTGATCATGGCAGCCGCCGTTAGCGACTTTCGCGTCGAGACCGTCGCAACCAAGAAGCTCAAGCGTTCGGTGCTCGGCGAGAGAATCAGCATCGATCTAGTCGCAAACACAGACATACTTGCCACCTCGGTCGCCCGCATCCGTGAAGATGCGCTCGATTGTGTAACGGTTGGGTTCGCCGCTGAGACCGAGAGTGAGGAGGCAGAGTTAAGACAGCTTGCCGCTCACAAATTGATGAGCAAGGGTTGCGACGTTCTCGTTGCAAACGATGTTAGCGAAGGCAAGGTTTTTGGCTCAGACGAAAATAGCGCGCTGATTCTCGCTAAGAGCGGAATTGAAGTGACCGTGACCGGCAACAAAACCAAGGTAGCCAACGCCATTCTCGATATACTTATCGGGCTATGACTGAACTCCGCCTATTCACCTCGGAATCTGTAACCGAGGGACACCCAGACAAGATCTGCGACCAGATCTCTGATACGTTGCTCGATGCCATTTTGGCTCAAGACCCAAACGCGCGTGTTGCCATTGAGACTATGGTTACCACCGGATTGGTTCATGTTGCCGGTGAACTAACTACCGAGGCATACGTCGAAATGCCTGACCTAATTCGCAAGAAGATTCTCGAAATTGGTTACACGTCGAGCGACATCGGCTTCGATGGTCTGAGCTGCGGCGTATCGCTTTCAATCGGTCAACAATCTCCAGATATCGCCCAGGGTGTTGACCAGGGGTTCGAACAGCGTGAGGGAACCTCGAAAGACCCATATGACAGTCAGGGCGCGGGCGATCAGGGGCTCATGTTTGGCTACGCCACAAATGAGACCGCAACTCTGATGCCAACCGCGATTAGTTTGGCTCACAAATTAAGTGAACGACTCGCCGAGGTGCGCAAACAGGGGCTTGTTGATTTCTTGAGACCAGATGGCAAGACCCAAGTAACCATCGGTTACGACGGCCAGACCGCCAAGACCATCGACGCAGTGGTGGTTTCGACACAGCACAACGCAGTGGTTTCACAGGCCGATGTTAGAGCGGCAGTTCGCGAGCTGGTAATTGCACCGGTGCTAGCCGATTCTGGGTTAGAAATTGCCGCAAAAGAGTTCTTTATCAACCCAACCGGAACCTTTGTGGTTGGTGGCCCTATGGGCGATGCGGGTCTTACCGGTCGAAAAATTATCGTGGATACCTACGGCGGAGCTTCGCGTCACGGCGGCGGTGCCTTTAGCGGCAAGGACCCTTCAAAGGTTGACCGTTCGGCAGCCTATGCAATGCGTTGGGTAGCGAAAAACGTTGTTGCAGCCGGGCTGGCAGATCGCGCGGAGGTGCAAGTCGCATACGCAATCGGCAAGGCTCAGCCCGTCGGTCTCTATGTCGAAACATTCGGAACCGGCAAGGCTTCTGAGATTGCGATAGCAAACGCTATTCGTGACGTGTTCGACCTTCGACCAAAGGCCATCATCGACGCGCTCGATTTGCTTCGCCCGATCTATTCGAAGACTGCAACCTATGGTCACTTCGGTCGGGAATTACCCGAGTTCACTTGGGAACGCACGGATCGAGTCGCTGACTTGCAGCGGGCACTCGGCTTCTAAAAATGCATTCAGTGGCTAGAGTCGCACTCGATTCTCCGTTGCCCAATTTAGACAGACTGTTCGATTACGCAATTCCAGAGAATTTGCGTTCAGAAATTCATGTAGGCCAGCGAGTTCGCGTCGCCTTCGGCCGCTCTAAGAAGCTCATTGACGCTTTTATCGTCGAGACTTCAGAATCCTCCGATTTTTCCGGAAGACTTGCCGAAATCGCAGAAATAGTTTCACCCGTATGTGTTTTGCCAAACAATATCTATCAACTTGCTCGTGCTCTAGCTGATCGACAGGCTTCGACTCTCGGAGACGTTTTATCGGGCGCTGTTATTTCGAGGTCTGTCGCAGTTGAGAAGAAGTTCATCGCGACTGCTCCGGTCTTAGCATCGAGGGCTGCGCGTGTGGCACCAGCCACGTTAGAAGCTATGTTGGCTCAACCCGCGTCTGTGCCTTCCACCTTTGCCAACAGCCAAATCCCTGCTTGGCAAGAGTCGCTTCTGGTTGAAGCAACTAAGTCACTCGAGAGCGGCGAGAGTGTGATCATCATCGCTCCAGACTTCAGAGATCTAAGCCAGCTTCGGCAGGTGATTACCAATAGCGCTTGGGCCGACAAGTTCATTGATTATTCCGCCGACCAGACCGGCTCCAAACGCTATTCCGCCTTTCTTCGATGCCTAGAAGAAGGCCCGCACCTTGTTGTCGGATCCAGGTCTGCAATATTCGCGCCGTTGCAAAATCTCGGCCTCATCGCATTCTTTGATGATGGTGACCTGAACCTTCAAGAGCAACAGAGTCCCTATGCTCACGCCCGCGACATTGCCTTGCTTCGACAGACAATCGATCACTGCAACTTGCTTTTCGTATCTCACTCGCGAAGTTGCGAAGTGCAGCGACTTGTCGACATGAACTATCTGTCAGAGAGAAATAACAAGTTCACTACACCGAGCATCGCCTTCGATGAATCGACCTCTCGTGTGCCAACGCTCGCTTGGCAGGCCATCCGTGAGGCGTCGAGCAAAGGTGCGGTGCTGGTTCAGGTAGCGGCAAAGGGCACCGCTCGCACGGCCTACTGTCAGCAGTGCTCGACTCGCGCTCTCTGCAAGAATTGCCACGGCCCGATTTGGATAGACGCACAGGCTATGCCACGTTGTCGCTGGTGCAACGCGCAGAATCTCGACTACCGGTGTGTCGATTGCGGAAACCAAACGATTCGTCAGGGCTACGGTGGCGCAACCCGCACCGTTGCAGAATTCGGCAAAGCATTTGCCGGCGTGCAAATACTTGAATCAACTGGAGATCAACCGGTGCTCGAGATTTCGGCTGGCAAGAAGATTGTGATCTCGACGCCAGGGGCAGAGCCGAGCGTGCCCGGCGGTTACGAGGCCGTGATTATTCTCGACGCGGCTAATGCGCTCGCCAAAGATTCGCTAAGGGCATCAGAAGACGCCGTGCGAAATTGGTCAAACGCAGTCGCCAAAATGAAGCATGGCGGCAGGGCTGTTCTGGCCGGCGCGCCGCAGGCACTCGGTCAGAGATTTTCACTTTGGCAGCAGAAAGAAATTGCGCAGGATGAGCTTGAGAATCGCCGCGAACTCGAATTTCCTCCGCACTTGAGACTCGCATCAGTC
>CANGGA010000037.1 GCA_947453285.1 Microbacteriaceae bacterium
GAAGACTTGAGTGGTTTGCAAGTCTTTGAGTTGCCTGCCATGCGCCTGGCTACCTATGAGCACCAAGGCAGCATGAATGGGCTGGTTGCCTCAATCGAGAAACTTTACGGTGAAATTTTGCCGGCGTCTGGTCTTGAACAACCAAAGCCGTGGTCGCTCGAATTAGAAATTTATGGCGAAGATTACGACCCTCGCAACCCAGACGCAGTAATGCTGATTGGCACGCCTGTTCTTTAGTTCTTGGGAACCGCCGAGGCCTTCAGCTCTTTGCGGGCGGTGAAACTCGCATACAGGGTGCCGGCTATCCAGGCGATTGAAGAAATCGGAACAAAAACCACGTTGAGGTTGGTTGCTGTGCCAACCGCGTAGAGCACACCGCATACGGTGGTGATGGTCAGTTGCAAGAACACGTAGCGCACTATGGCGCGCACCGCGTAGGTGGTGCGGTTCGATGCCTCGATGTTGGCCTTTAGCAGGTCGGCCAGTTGCTGGTCGTTGTTAGACATGCATAAATTATGGCCTTAAAAGGCTTGCGGGCCATCGACATCGATGGCCCGCAAACTTGCTACTTGTGAAGCGGTTTATGCGTCTTTGAACTCTGCCTTCGCGAAAGTCGCGTCGTCTTCTGCAGACTTGATGCGAGCGATCGAGAAGATGATTAGGCCGAAGAGGCACTTTGCAAGGATGTCAGCGATGCTGTATCCAACTTCGCGGTTCACGAACTGGTCTGCAGTTGGTGAGGTGTTTCCCATTGCCAAGATGAAGGTGATTGGGTAAACGCCCCAGGTTGCGATTAGCAAGAGGCGAAGCAACTTGACCTTCTTCTGAACTTCAGCAGACTGGCGAGAGAGGCTCTTGCCTAGTTCGATGAACAATACATACAAGATGTATAGGAACGGAATGGTTGAAAGTAGACCCCATACCGAAGCATCGATGTTCATGATGTTTAGCTTTGCGTCACCAGGGTAACCAAGCACGATCATTGCTGCAGCTGCTGGTACCAAGCGGTTCAACATTGAACGCTGTGCACTGCGTGCCAAAGCAAGAACGGCAACTAGCTCAACCAATAGCAGTGGAACGGTAAGTAGCCAGTCAACGTAGCGGTAGCCAACGTTGTATGCGTCTGGGTTGTTTCCGGTCATACCTGCGAATGCGTGGTTGAAGTTGTCAAACATTCTGAAGTAGTGGTAGGTAGCGATAGCGGTTACAGTTCCTGAAACCATTACTGCCATGCGGTAACGAGGCAATACGCGCTCGCGGCCGACGAATAGGAAGATCGAAGTGAATAGCATCGATGCTAGACCCAGCGACAAAATGTTGTAGACAATGGTGAACTGACCATTGCTTAGAGCTTGCGACAAGGTATTCATTTGAAGCCTTTCAATAGATGTACTTTTCGAAAAGTCATCGTTTGCGTCGTTGGTGCCATGGTGATGCACCAGGCGACACCCATACGGTGGCTCACTATCAGTTAACTCTCAGGTAATCGCAAAGAATCCACCAAAAGGTAACGAATTGGTTACGGAATCGAAGCCGGATTTGGCCGAAGTAGGCCCTCGGCTCAGCTCTTGCGCAGCAGAACCGACTGAACGGCGTGCTCAGAGCCTTTTTGCAACACAAGGGTGGCACGCGATCGGGTCGGCTGAATGTTCTCGACCAGGTTCGGCAAGTTGATGGTTCGCCAGATCTCATTGGCTCGCTCAAGCGCCTTGTCGTGCGGCATCTCGGCATAGCGGTGAAAGTAAGACTTCGGGTTGGTAAAGGCACCCTCGCGAAGTTGCTCGAAGCGACCCAAGAACCACTCGGTCACGATCTCGACATCTGCGTCGACGTAAATCTTGAAGTCGAAGTAGTCGCTCAGCGCAACCTCTTGGCCCATGGCTGGCGGCTGCAAAACGTTGAGCCCCTCGACGATGACCACGTCTGGCGATTCGATGACCACCTCGGCACCTGGCACGATGTCGTAACTCAGGTGCGAATAGACCGGAGCGGTTACTCGCTCGACTCCCGACTTGATGTCTGCAACAAACTTGAGCAGCGCGAGTCGATCGTAAGACTCCGGAAACCCCTTGCGGTGCATGATGTTGCGACGCTCGAGTTCGGCGTTCGGGTGCAAAAAGCCATCGGTGGTAATTAGTTCAACTCGGGGAGTCGAAGGCCAACGCGAAAGAAGCTCTTTCAACAAACGTGCGACCGTGCTCTTGCCGACGGCTACCGAGCCGGCGACGCCGATGATAAAAGGTGTGCCCTTTGCGCGCTCACCCATGAACTCAGAGGTGACATCGTGCAAGCGTTGAGATTCGGTGACATAGAGGTTAAGCAAGCGGCTCAGCGGCAGGTAGACATCGGTGACTTCTTTGAGGTCTAGAAAATCGCCGAGACCTCGAATCTGAGAAATTTCAGCCTCGGATAGGGGCAACTCGGTCGAACGACCTAGCGCCGCCCAGTCTGCTCGCGAGATTTCGACAAAAGGGCTCACTGAACCCTTATCGCCCGCTCTTTCAACCGTCACAATCGTTCATTCTGCCGTAAATTAGTAGTCATGTGCGGAATCGTGGGTTATGTAGGCCCGAAATCGACCCTCGACGTTCTAATCGGGGGGCTTCGTCGCCTCGAATACCGCGGCTACGACTCAGCCGGCGTATCCGTGATTTCACCGGATGGTCACCTCGAGACCCGCAAGAAGGCCGGCAAGCTGGTCAACCTGGTTGCCGAGATCGAAGAGCACCCGCTGCCAGCAGCCCACATCGGCATTGGCCACACCCGCTGGGCAACTCACGGAGCACCAACCGACGGCAACGCCCACCCGCACCTCGGTGGCCAGACCCAAAAACTTTCACTGATTCACAACGGCATCATCGAGAACTTTGCAGAGCTCAAGGCCGAACTGCTTGCCGAGGGCACATCGTTTGCAAGCGAGACCGACTCTGAGGTGGCCGCCCACCTGATCGCTCGCGAATTCGAGAAGACCGGCGACCTGCCGGCTGCCTTTGCGTCTGTCGTGGTTCGCCTGCACGGAGCATTCACAATTTTGGTTATTCACGAAGACCAGCCAGACGTGGTCTTGGCCGCTCGTCGAAACGCACCTCTGGTTATTGGCTTGGGTGACGGCGAAAACTTCTTGGGCTCAGACGTTGCTGCATTCGTTGAGCACACCAAGCGTGCAATCAGTGTTGGTCAAGACGAAATCGTAATCTTGCGCGCCGGCTCGGTTGAGGTTCGCACCTTCGACGGCAAGACGGTTCAACCTGTTGAATTCACGGTTGACTGGGATGCCTCTGCCGCAAGCAAGGGCGGCTGGTCGTCATTCATGGCGAAAGAAATCGCAGACCAGCCTCAGGCAGTAGCCGACACTCTAATGGGTCGTTTGAACTCCGATGGCTCTGTGCGTCTTGCCGAAATCGACGGACTCTCACCCGAAGACATCAAGAACATCGAGCGCATCATCATCGTTGCCTGTGGCACCGCGAGCTATGCCGGCGACATCGCAAAGTATGGCATCGAGAAGTGGTCGAGAATTCCGGTGCAGGTAGAGCTCTCGCACGAATTCAGATATCGCGACCCGATCGTAAACAAGAACACTTTGATTGTTGCGATCTCGCAGTCTGGCGAAACCATGGATACGCTCATGGCAATTCGCTATGCGAAAGAACTCGGAGCAAAGGTGCTTGCGATTTGCAACACTCAGGGCGCAACCCTCGCTCGCGAGAGTGACGCAGTGATTTATACCCACGCCGGCCCAGAGGTCGCCGTGGCATCGACCAAGGCGCTCACCGCACAGATCACCGCCGGCTTCTTGCTCGGGCTGTTCCTGGCGAGCATCCGTGGGGCAGTGCCAGCGGCCGAACTCAAGCGAGTCGGCCTTGACCTGCTCAAGATGCCTGGCCGAGTGTCAACCGTTATTGCCGGCCTAAAGCAGGCCGAGCGCCTCGGCGCCGAGATGGCAAACGCCAAGTCGGTGCTGTTCTTGGGTCGTAACGTTGGGTTTCCGGTTGCCATGGAAGGCGCGCTCAAGCTCAAGGAGCTTGCCTACATTCACGCAGAGGGCTTTGCCGCTGGCGAGCTCAAGCACGGCCCGATTGCGCTCATCGAAGAGGGCCAGCCGGTCATCGTGATTGTGCCGAGCCCGCGCGACGAAGACAGTCTGCACCCAAAGGTGATCTCGAACATTCAAGAGATTCGCGCTCGCGGTGCAAAGGTAATCGCAATTGCCGAAGATGGCGACAACCAGGTTTCGAGCTATGCCGAGAACGTGATTTTTGTTCCTGAGTGCGAGACCCTGCTCGCACCGATTCTTACCGTTATTCCGTTACAGGCATTCGCGCTCGCGCTTTCGACCGCGAAGGGACTCGACGTCGACCAACCTCGCAACCTCGCGAAGTCGGTAACGGTCGAATAGGCGCAAATGATTATCGGCGTCGGCGTTGATCTGGTTGATCTGAGCAGATTCGAAACCTCACTCGAAAAGAACCCGGGTTTAATCGAGAAGATTTTTCACACGGATGAACGCGGGGTTGCCACTCGAACTCTCGCCGGACGGTTCGCAGCCAAAGAAGCGCTGATCAAAGTTTTCGGAGACTCAAAGCCGATGCGATGGCACGACGTTCGAGTTTCGAAAGACGAACTCGGCAAGCCAGAGATTTCGCTTTTTGATGCGACCGCCGAATATGCAAAGTCTCGCGGCATCGAAAGCCTTCACCTTTCGATTTCTCACGACGGAAATTCGGCAATTGCGTTCTTAGTTGCCGAGGGCGGTGCCTGATGCGCGACTTGATTATCGATCTAGATGCAATCGAGGCAAACCTCGAAAATTTCAGAAAGCGTGCGCCAGGCGCAAAGATTCTTGCCGTGGTTAAGGCAAACGCATACGGTCACGGCCTCTATGAGGTTGCGCTAAAACTAGAGACCGCAAAGGTCGACTACTTCGGTGTTGCCGATGTCGACGAAGCGTTGAAGCTTCGTGAGGGCGGCATCGAGACTCCTGTGCTTGCTTGGTTGCACGACCCGAACGATCGCTTCACCGAGGCGCTATCGGCAAATGTCGACCTCGGTGTTGCCAACCTCGAACAACTCGAACGAATCGCAGATGCCGCCCGCATCACCGGCAAGGTCGCCAAGCTGCACCTCAAGGTCGACACCGGCCTTAGTCGCAATGGTTCGACAATCGAAGAGTGGCCAACCCTGATCTCGGCCACCGTCGACCTGGTCGGACAGCAGCTGGTCGAAGTCGTCGGCGTTTTCAGCCACCTGAGCAGCACCTCTGAGGCAGACGACCGCGCCCAGATTGCCGCCTTCGACGCCGCTGTCGAGCAGGCTAAGGCTCTCGGCCTCGACTTCGAACTTCGCCACCTGACAGCTTCTGACGGCACCATCAGCTACCCAGAGGCGAACTACGAGATGGTTCGCATTGGTGTGGGCCTCTATGGACTATCGCCTTTCGCAGACCACACCTCGGCCGAATATGACCTTCGCCCAGCCATGACGGCAAAGGCTCTGGTCACCCAGGTCAAGCGCGTTCAGGCCGGTGCCGGCATCTCTTATGGCTACATGACCCGCACCAAAGCCGAGACCACTCTCGCGCTCGTGCCGGTGGGCTATGCCGAGGGTCTTCCGCGCAACGCGAGCGGCAACGCCGAGGTTGCCATTAATGGCAAGCGCTACAAGATTGAATCTCGAATCGCCATGGATCAATTCGTGATCGACGTAGGCGACGACGAGGTCGTTGCTGGCGACGAAGTGTTTATCTTTGGCGATCCTGCGGCAGGACATCCGAGTGCAAACGATTTGGCAAACGCCGCAGACACAATCAACTACGAAATCGTGACTCGCATGGGTGGCCGCTTTAGGGTTAGCTACTTGGGCGCAGTCGACTAATTCGACAGAGACCAAATGTCAGAGTCGAATCGCATTCTCGAATTACAAGTTAACGACGCAGATGAAATGCATGCGCTCGGTATTCGCTTGGCCCACGAATTTCGCGCAGGCGATCTTGTCGTCTTAGTCGGCCCGCTTGGCGCAGGCAAGACCACACTCACCCGTGGCATCGGCGAGGGTTTGCACGCTATCGGCAACGTTTCATCGCCAACCTTTGTGATTGCTCGCACCCACCAGCGCGAGAGTTCTTCGGTGCCGATGGTGCACGTTGATGCCTATCGACTCGGCAGTGCAGATGAGCTCGACGATCTTGATATCGATTTTGCAAACAGCAT
This sequence comes from Microbacteriaceae bacterium, assembly GCA_947453285.1. Lineage (GTDB taxonomy): Bacteria > Actinomycetota > Actinomycetes > Actinomycetales > Microbacteriaceae > Rhodoluna. Next base: position 6,210 of record CANGGA010000037.1, read on the forward strand.
CGTGATTGTTGAATGGGGCAAGGGCATGCTCGATGGCGTGAGCGAAAACTGGCTTGAGGTTGAAATTGCACGCGAAATCGCTGTCGTCGAATCTGAAGACGAGGCCGATGTGCGCGAAGTGAAAATCAGCGGCTTCGGCGATCGCTGGAAGGCCGTGACTTTCTAATGGGCGTCATGTTGGCAATCGACACCTCTGCAGGCACGGGTGTTGCCCTGTTTAGAAACGGCAAACTTGTCGCCGAGCAAAACATCACAGACAACATGCGTCACGCAGAAACCGTCGGCAGCGCAATTGCCCAGGTGTTGGCCGCGGCTGGTGTGTCCGGCAAAGACGTGATCGAGGTAGTGGTCGGTCGCGGGCCGGCTCCGTTCACCGGGTTGCGAGTCGGCATCGCTGCTGCCATCATGTTTGCCGAGGGTTCTGGCGCTCAACTTTCGGGCGTAGTTAGTCTCGATGCCATCGCACTGACAGCACTCAAGACCTTGCCGGCCAGCGCCGCCAAGCCTTTGCTTATCACCACGGATGCCCGCCGCTCTGAGGTCTATTGGGCGCTCTACAGTGGCCTAAGCCCTAACGGTTCGCCTATGCGTGTTGAAGGCCCGCAGGTTTCGAAGCCGGCCGCTCTTGCCGAAATGCTAGAGGCACGAAACCTTGAGCCGTTTACAACAGAGGCAAAAATCACCGGTGCCGCGCTTGGCGAATTGGCCGAGGCTCTGCGGGCCGACGGGCAACTCGAGCGCGATGTCACCGCGTTATACCTGCGTGCACCCGACGCGGTCGAACCCAAGGCTCCCGGTCAGTTCGGCAAGAAGGTGAGTTCGTGAGCGCGGCCTGGGCAATTCGCATTGCCGACGAAAATGACCTCGACGAAATAATGCGAATCGAAAACGCATGCTTCGCAACCGATGCGTGGTCGAGCGAAAACATGCACGACGAACTGGTCGGCGCCGAGCGGTTTTATGTTGTTGCATATTCGACCGCGGCTTCGCTCGATGAAGAACTGATTGGCTATGCCGGCCTTGCAAAGTCTCCGCTGGTTTCTCAGGCAGACATTCAGACCATTGCCGTTAGCGCAACGCATCGTGGCAAAGGGCTCGGTCGCGCACTAATGAATTCGCTTCTCGCAGAGGCTAGGCGCAGCGGACTTCGCGAAATCTTTCTTGAGGTTCGCGCAGATAATCCAACGGCGCAGAGTTTGTATTTGTCATTGGGTTTTGAACAAATCGATTTGCGCAAACGCTATTACCAACCGGATGACATCGATGCCGTCGTGATGCGCCTAACTATTGCCGAGACCGGCAAACACGAACCGCTTGTGCTCGGCATCGAATCGAGTTGCGACGAAACCGGAATCGGAATCGTGCGCGGCAACACTCTGCTTGCCAATGTGATTTCTTCTTCGATGGAAATGCACGTTCGTTTTGGTGGGGTAGTTCCTGAGGTTGCCGCTCGTGCTCACCTAGAAGCGCTTCGGCCAACGCTGCATGAGGCACTTGCCACGGCAAAGGTCTCGCTCGAAGAGATCGATGCGATTGCCGTGACCAACGGCCCGGGCCTTGCCGGCGCGCTGATGGTCGGAGTTGGCGCTGCCAAGGCCCTCGCGGTCTCGCTCGGCAAACCGATCTATGCCGTGAATCACCTGGTTGGGCATGTTGGTGTCGACATTCTTGAGCGCGGCGAACTCGAGACACCGACCGTCGCCCTGCTGGTTAGCGGCGGCCACACATCGCTGCTTCTGGTGCGCAATCTGCTGACCGACGTCGAACTGCTTGGCGAGACCATCGACGATGCAGCCGGCGAGGCATTCGACAAGGTGGCTCGCGTTCTCGGCCTGCGCTATCCGGGTGGGCCCGAAATCGATCGAGCTGCCGAGGGCGGCGACCCGAAGGCCATTCGTTTTCCGCGCGGTCTGACCCTGCCAAAAGACATGCAGAAGAACCGCTACAACTTCTCGTTCAGTGGCCTTAAGACCGCGGTTGCTCGTCACGTCGAGGTGGCTCAGGCCAAGGCCGAAGCCGGCGACGCTGACCCGATGAACGTTGCCGATGTTGCCGCCAGTTTCAGAGAGGCAGTCGTCGACGTCTTGGTTACCAAGGCCGTGAACGCCTGCATCGATCACAATGTGCCGCGCCTGCTGCTTGGTGGTGGAGTGATTGCCAATCGCCGACTTCGCGAATTGGCCAAAGAACGCTGCGATGCCGCCGGCATCGAACTGCGAATTCCTGCGCTTTCGCTCTGCACCGATAACGGCGCAATGATTGCCGCAATTGGTTCGCAGCTGATTATGGCTGGCCACGAACCGAGCAGTCTCGACTTTGGTGCCAATTCGATACTGCCGGTAACCACGGTTCAAACCATCTAGAACTATCGGCTAACCACCAACCGTTTCCCAGCGCAAACCCAGACAGCAGTGGTGATGTTGTCGTGAGCCAATCAATACAAAGGAGCAACATGGCAA
>CANGGA010000038.1 GCA_947453285.1 Microbacteriaceae bacterium
CGAGAATTTCAGCGCCGGTCGGAAAGTCTGGGCCCTTTACAACTTTGAGCAGCTCTTCGAGCAACTCTTCATTCGAGGCATCCGGGTTCTTTAGGTACCACTGGGCACCGGCGGCAACTTCGCGAAGGTTGTGCGGAGGAATGTTGGTTGCCATGCCCACAGCGATACCAATCGATCCGTTGACCAAAAGGTTCGGAAAACGGCTTGGCAGGATGGTTGGCTCTTGGGTGCGGCCGTCGTAGTTGTCTTGAAAATCAACGGTGTTCTCGTCGATGTCGCGAACCATTTCGAGGGCAAGGGTCGCCATGCGGCACTCGGTATAACGAGGGGCAGCGGCTGGGTCGTTGCCAGGAGAGCCGAAGTTTCCCTGGCCGTTAACCAATGGATAGCGGAGGTTCCAGTCTTGAACCAAGCGAACGAGGGTGTCATAGATCGCGCCATCACCGTGCGGGTGAAACTGACCCATGACGTCACCGACAACTCGAGAGCACTTGCTGAACTGCTTGTCTGGTCGGTAGCCGCCGTCATACATCGCATAGATCACGCGACGGTGAACCGGCTTGAGTCCGTCACGAACGTCTGGCAAGGCTCGACCGACGATAACGCTCATCGCATAGTCGAGGTAGCTTCTCTGCATTTCGACCTGAAGGTCGACCTGCTCGATATTGTCGTGTGGGGTGGTGGTTACTTCTTCGTCTGCCATAGTCTTCTGCCTTTATCGCTTCTAAATTAAATGTCGAGGAAGCGAACGTCTTTTGCGTTTTGCTGAATGAAGGTTCGACGTGCTTCAACGTCATCGCCCATCAGTGTGCTGAAAATTGCGTCGGCACGCGCTGCGTCATCAAGTGTCACCTGAAGCAAAGTGCGCTTCGCCGGATCCATTGTTGTGTCCCAAAGTTCGTCGTAGTCCATTTCGCCGAGACCCTTGTAACGCTGAATCGAGTTTTCTTTCGGCAACTTTTTGCCAGCGGCTTGACCGGCTGCAAGTTCGCGATCGCGTTCTTCGTCGCTGTAAACATATTGGTGCGGAGTGTTCGACCACTTGATGCGGAACAACGGTGGCTGTGCAAGATACACAAATCCGTGATCGATTAGTGGTCGCATGTGGCGATACAAGAAAGTCAAAAGCAGTGTGCGAATGTGCTGACCGTCGACGTCGGCGTCTGCCATCAAAATGCACTTGTGGTAGCGAGCCTTCGCGATATCGAATTCTTCGCCGATGCCTGTTCCGAAAGCGGTGATGATTGCCTGAACTTCGGTGTTGGCAAGCATGCGGTCGAGACGCGCTCGTTCGACGTTAAGAATCTTTCCGCGCAGCGGCAAGATTGCCTGAGTCTCTGGGTCGCGACCGCGCATGGCCGAGCCACCCGCAGAGTCACCCTCAACGATGTAGATCTCTGAGCGCACTGGGTCGCGGCTTGAGCAGTCGCGAAGCTTGCCAGGCATGCCGCCAGACTCGAGCAATCCCTTGCGGCGTGTGGCCTCGCGGGCCTTGCGGGCAGCCTGGCGAGCAGATGCCGCCTGAATTGCCTTGCGCACGATGTCTTTGGCAACGTTCGGGTTGCGCTCTAGCCAGTCGCCGAGTTGCTCGTTGACGACCTTCTGCACGAATGCCTTGACCTCGGTGTTGCCGAGCTTGGTCTTGGTCTGACCCTCGAACTGCGGCTCAGAAATTTTCACCGAGATAACCGCGGTCAAACCTTCGCGGCAGTCATCGCCGGTTAGGTTTTCGTCTTTTTCTTTGAGCAAGTTTGTCTGGCGTGCGTACTTGTTCAACAACGACGTTAGAGCAGCACGAAAACCTTCTTCGTGGGTTCCACCTTCGTGAGTGTTAATCGTGTTCGCATAAGTGTGAACCGATTCGTTGTAACCGTTTGTCCACTGCATCGCAATTTCGACAGACATGTTCTTTTCGTTGGTTTCGGTTTCGAACGAAATAATTTCTTGATTTACGATTTCGACCTTTTTGGTCGAGTTCAAATATTCGACGTAGTCCTGCAAGCCACGCTCATACAAGTAGGTGTCTTCGCGACCATTGCGTTCGTCGAACAGACTGATCTGCAAACCCTTGTTCAAGAAACACATCTGCTGAAAACGCTGACGCAAAGTTTCGTAATCGTATTCAACCGTTTCGAAAATGTCTGGGTTCGCCAAGAACTCGATGACGGTTCCGGTGGTGTCAGAGGCTGGGCCCTGCTTCACGTTTCCGGTTGGCACACCCATCTTGAATTGTTGCGTCCAGAAGTGACCGTCACGCGCAACGACTGCGCGAAGTTCAGTTGAAAGTGCGTTAACCACGGATGCGCCAACGCCATGCAAACCACCAGAAACCGCATAACCGCCGCCGCCGAATTTTCCTCCGGCGTGAAGCACGGTTAGAACAACTTCGAGTGTCGACTTCTTTTCGGTTGGGTGCTCGGCAACAGGAATTCCTCGACCGTTGTCTTCGCAGCGGATCCAGCCATCCTTGGTGATGGTGACATTGATGGTGTCGCAATAGCCGGCGAGTGATTCGTCTACGGCGTTATCGACGATTTCATAAACGAGGTGGTGAAGACCACGAGGACCAGTGGAGCCGATGTACATGCCCGGGCGTTTGCGCACGGCTTCGAGGCCCTCAAGAACCTGGATATTGCCTGCGTCGTATGTATTTTCTTGCTTAGACATATTGAATTGGTGCTCCTTTTTGCTGGGTCAGGCCCACTGAACTGCGGTTCAAAAACCGACTGAAATTCGGGGTTGCTAACTCTCAAATTCTACCCTCGGATGCGACATTTTTCGGGGCTGCCACACAGGGCGACTGCCCTTTATTTATGCGGTATCCAGGCCCATTTAACCCTCAATCCAGGGTCGAAACTTGGCAGGGTTTTGGCAGGCAATTTAAAGCAAAAAACGGGCCCCAATCGGAGCCCGTTTCTTGTCGAGTTTTGGTCGAAGAATTACTTCTTGCCGACAACCTGAAGGGTGATCTTTGCAACCACGTCGCTGGTCAAACGAACGGTAGCGGTGTGCTCTCCGGTCGAACGAATTGGCGCGGTGATTTCAACCTTCTTCTTGTCAAGCTCGCCAACACCGGCAGCTGCAACAGCAGCCACGATGTCAGCGGTCTTTACGGCACCGAATAGACGACCGCCAACGCCGGCCTTGACGACAAGGCGAACAGCCTTCTCTTCGAGGCGAGCCTTTAGCGTCTGTGCTTCTTCAACGGTTGCTAGTGCGCGAGCGCTGCGAGCAGCCTTGATCTGATCGACCTGCTTCTCGCCACCCTTGCTCCAGAGAATTGCGAAGCCGCGAGGTAGAAGGTAGTTACGTGCGTAACCGTTCTTTACCTCAACAACATCGCCAGCTGAGCCGAGGCCTGATACCTCGTTGGTCAGAATTAGTTTTGACATTCTTTTACTCCTTAGCGGCCCGCACCGGCGTATGGCATTAGCGCCATCTCGCGTGCGTTCTTAACGGCCTTGGCGATGAGGCGCTGCTCTTGAACAGAGACGCCAGTGATGCGACGTGAACGAATCTTGCCGCGGTCTGATACGAACTTGCGAAGGGTTGCGATGTCTTTGTAGTCAATGACGCCAACCTTGATTGCCTTTACTGGGGCAAGCTTCGCGTTCTTTGCATTGCGATTTGGCTTGCGCTTCTCGCCTTTTAGAACTGCCATTTGTTACTCCTAAATTTAAAAGTTTTGATTAGAACGGGGTGTCGTCAGCGCCTGCTGAGCCAGCGCCTGGGTTTGCCCAGCCACCGTCAGATGCTGCTGGCTTTGACTTTGGAGCATCGCCCCAAGGGTCGCCACCTGCAACGGCTGCGTTGCCAGCGCCTGCTCCTGCTTCGCGAGCGCGACGAGTTACGGCTGCAGTTGCTGAACGCAACGATGGGCCGATCTCTTCGATCTCGAGCTCGAGCGAAGCGCGAGCCTCGCCAGAAGCGGTCTGGTATGCGCTTGGTGCCTTTAGACGACCGGTAACAACAACGCGAGTGCCCTTGGTGAGCGACTGTGCCACGTTTTCTGCTACCTCACGCCATGCGGTGCAGCGAACCCATACGGTTTCGCCGTCTTCCCAAGCGTTGGTTGTGCGGTTGAAAGTGCGAGGAGTCGAACCGACGTTCACGCTTACAACTGCAATTCCACCCTGGGTGTAGCGCAGTTCAGGGTCGGCACCTAGGTTGCCGACGATGGTTACGTTGACTTCACCAGCCATGATTACTTAGCAGCCTTTGCAGGTGCCTTGCGTGCTGGCTTGTCTGCAGCAGCTTCTTCAGCTGAAACTTCAGGAACAGCAACTGGCTTGATGTTGAACGCTGCTTCTTCTGCGCGTAGCACCTTGGTGCGCATTACGGCTTCAGAGATCTTCAACTGACGGTCGAGTTCGATTACGTCTGCTGAGTTAGCGGTCATGTTGACGATGGCGTAGATGCCTTCGGTCTTCTTGTTGATTTCATATGCCAAGCGACGACGGCCCCAGATGTCAACGTTCTCAATGGTGCCTGCACCATTGCGGATTACGTTGAGGAACTTGTCGAGACTTGGAGCTACAGTGCGCTCGTCGATTGCTGGATCGAGAATTACCATTAGCTCGTATTTGTGCATGACTAACCCACCTCCTTCGGACTAGAACGGTCATGGGATTTCCATGACAGGAGGGTTTTGCACGCTGCCACAGAGGGCAACCTGTCTACTCTACCTTGCTGACCACCAAGCGAGCAAGCGCTTTTCTGCCTCGTCCGGGCCTAGCGGGCCTTCTTCGATGCGCAGTTCGAGCAGGTAGTTGTAGGCCTCACCGACCACGCGCGACGGTTTCAAATCAAGGATGCGCATGATGTCTTCGCCGCTCAAATCTGGGCGCATGGCATCGAGTTGCTCTTGCTCGGCGATCACGGCGATTCGCTGCTCGAGGTCGTCATATGCGTGCGACAGTCTGTCGGCCTTGCGCTTGTTGCGCGTGGTGACATCGGCGCGGGTGAGTGCGTGCAGACGCAAGAGCTGATCGCCGGCATCGCGCACATAGCGTCGAATCGCCGAGTCGGTCCAGGCTTGGTCGCTGTAGCCAAAGAAGCGCAGGTGCAACTCGATCAGCAGCGCGACGGCCTTGATGCTGTCGTTGTCGAAACGAAGCGCCTGCATGCGCTTTTTGGCGAGTTTCGCGCCAACCAGGTCGTGGTGATAGAACGAGACTCCGCCGCCCGGCTCGAGTTTGCGGGTGGCTGGCTTGCCAACATCGTGCATCAGGGCCGCAAAGCGAAGCACGAAGTCGGCTTCGAGGCCGTAGTCCTTTTCATAGTCGATTGCCTGCTCGACCACAGTGAGGGTGTGCTCGTAGACATCCTTGTGGTGGTGGTGCTCATCGATTTCGAGTTTCAGGGCAGGCAATTCTGGCAAAACCAGGGCGGCGAGGCCGCTATCGACAAGGGCCTCGAGCCCGAGGCGCGGGTTCTTGCCCAGCATTAGCTTCACAAATTCGGCTTGGATGCGCTCTGCCGAGATGATCTCGATGCGGCCAGCCATGGCGCGCATTGCGTCAAAGGTTTCTGGCTCAATCTCGAATTCGAGTTGCGAGGCAAATCGAGCACCGCGCATCATGCGCAGCGGGTCGTCGCTAAACGAGTCTTCTGGCTTGCCAGGAGTGCGAATCACGCCATCCATGAGGTCACGAAGGCCATTGAACGGGTCGACAAAGGTGCGCTCAGGCAGGCGAAGAGCCATGGCGTTCACCGTAAAATCGCGTCGAAGCAGGTCTTCGGTCAGATCCTTGCCAAAGGCAACTTCGGGCTTGCGGCTGTCGCGGTCGTATTTATCTGCACGATAAGTAGTGATCTCGATTTGGTCGTTGCCGAGGCGAGCACCGATGGTGCCGAAATCGCGGCCAATGTCCCAGTGTGCGTCAACGATTGGCTTGATGATCGCCAAAATCTCGTCGGGGGTGGCCGTGGTCGTGAAATCTAGGTCGGGAGCCTTGCGGCCAAGGAATGCATCGCGCACCGGCCCGCCAACCAGCGCCAATTCGTGGCCGGCATCCTTGAAAAGCTCACCGAGTTTGGCAAAGAGTGGCGAATCGATTGTCTTCTCGAGATTCGCCAGTGCCTCGGCCACTGTCTGCATGCTCTCAATCGTGCCACAGCCAGCGCCAAGGTCGAAGGCTTAAACTTTGCTTTATGAGTGAACGGCAGCGAGGCACGACCCGACCACGGGTTGCCGAAACGTCTGCCGGCGGTTTTGTTCTCAGTGCGGATGGCAGTTTCCAGGTGGCGCTGATTGGTCGCCTGAACCGTGGCGGCCGCATCGACTGGTGTGTGCCGAAGGGTCACCCTGAGGGCAGCGAGACAATCGAGCAGGCGGCGGTTCGAGAGATCGCAGAAGAGACCGGTCTCGAAGTCGAGATTCTCGAACACCTAGGTGACATCTCTTATGAGTTTCAGACTCCAGAGAAAACTGTTGTTAAGACGGTGCATCACTTTCTAATGCAACAGGTCGGCGGCGAACTAACCGTCGAAAATGATCCAGATCAAGAGGCCGTCGACGTTCAGTGGTTTGGCATCGATCAGATCGAAAAGCAGCTCGCGCACGAAAACGAAAAACGGCTCGCGCGAAAAGTTATCGAGTGGGCGAGGAGCGAAGAGTGATTCGCAAATTTGCGGCTGCCCTTGCGGCAATTTCGCTTTCGCTGCTTCCGGCTTCTTCGGCCAGCGCTTCTACAATCTCAGAAATTCCAACCGACTATCCGCACGTGCATTTTGTGCCTGGCTCTGACATCAACCTGCTTTCGTCTTCATCAATAATTCCGGTGCGCATTCAAAACGATTATTTAGAGGATGTCGTCGTGCACATGCACGCCATCGCAACTAATGGTCGTTTGGTGATTCCTGCGGCAATCGAAGTTAAGATTCCGGGTTCGACTACTGTCACAGCAAAGCTTCCTGTCACAGCAACCGGAGTTGGAAAAGTTGACTTGGTCGTTTGGTTAGAAAGTTTTTCAGGAAACTCGCTCAACGAAAAAACGATCATTCACATCAACGTGAACGCCGATGCAGAAACAACAATGATCGTTGGCTTCACAGTTGTGGTTTCGGTTCTCGGAACTCTTGGACTCATGCGAACTCTTCGCAAGCGTCGTGAGAATAGAGAAACCGCTTGAGCATCGTTAAGTCATCGCTGGTGATGGCAAGTGGCACCGTTATTTCGCGAGTGCTCGGCTTCGCCCGTTCTGTGTTGTTGGCGATGGCAATCGGTGTGACCACCAACGCGGCCGATGCCTTCGGGGTTGCCAATCAGCTGCCTAATAACGTCTACGCGATCATCGTCGGTGGCGTGCTGCAAGCCGTTTTGGTTCCGCAGATCGTCAAGGCTAGGGCCCACAAAGACGGCGGCAAGGCCTATGTCGACAAGCTTTTGACCTTCATCATTTCGGTCTTCTTCGTGACCACGGTGGCAACCACCGCTGCGGCTCCGATCTTGGTTTCGCTCTATACGACCGGCTGGTCTTCTTCTCAGCTGGCTTTGGCAACCGCGTTTGCCTACTGGTGCCTGCCACAACTTTTCTTCTATGGTCTCTACTCGTTGCTCGGCGAGGTGCTTAACGCACGCAGCGCGTTCGGTCCATTCATGTGGGCACCGGTTTTGAACAACGTGGTTTCGCTAGCTGGTCTAGTCGCCTATGTGGTGGTCTTCGGCACCGACCCGACCGGCACACAAAATGTTGCAGACTGGTCGCAACTTCAAATTTCATGGATAGCCGGCACCGCGACCATTGGAGTTATTTCGCAGGCACTAATTCTTTTCGTCGCCTGGAAAAAAATTGGAATCAAACTTAATTTGAACTTCAAGTGGCGTGGCTTCGGTTTGCGCCCAGCGCTCAAAGCTGCATCTTGGTCACTCGGCATGGTGGTCGTAACCCAAATCGGCGGTCTCGTGCAAACCGTTGTTGCTTCGAGCGCTGTCAGCGCGCGCACTAATTCGATTGCCATTGCGTCGGTTGCAGCAGCCGCAATAGCTTGGTTGATTTTCATGTTGCCGCACAGCGTTGCAACCGTCTCAATCGCAACGGCATACTTCACAAAAATGTCGGCACACGTGCACGAAGAGCGCATCGACCTAATGAAGAAAGACCTAGCTCAAGGATTGCGAACCATCTCGCTAGTTTCGGTAATCGCGAGTGCAACCATCATCGTTCTCGCGCTTCCAATTTCGCGAATCTTCATCGGAGAATATGTCGGAACCGTTGCACTCGCCAACGTGTTGATTGCCCTAATGGTTGGTTTGCTTCCGTTCAGTTTTGTCTTCATGATGCAGCGCTCGTTCTATGCGCTCGAAGACACACGAACTCCATTTGTTTTTACCTGCGTTCAAATTGGTTTGCACATCACCGGATCGATCACGATGTCATTCTTGGTTCCTCACGAATGGTTAGTGGTCGCGCTTAGTTTGTTGACCAGCAGCACCGTGACCATCCAGGCGGTTCTGGCTTACTGGTTGCTTCGCCGTCGAATCGGAAGTCTCGGTGAACACAAAATCGCAATCAGCACTCTTAAGTTCGCTGCTGCTGCA
>CANGGA010000039.1 GCA_947453285.1 Microbacteriaceae bacterium
CTATGGCCTCGACTGGATAGCCACCGTTCCTCCAACCGTGGAACTTTGTCGCAAGCACTTCGGTTTGCAGAAATCGCCCATGGTCTATGGATGGGTTTTCGCGTCGCACATGGTTGGGGCAGCGATTGCCGCGAGCTTCGCGGGAGCCATCCGTGATATTCAAGGCGACTATTTCATCGCCTGGATAACCGCCGCGGTTTTGTGCCTAGTGGCTGCCGTCGCCGTTCTTGGACTTAAAAAAGTGAAACCGGCTGTCTGAGACAACCGGTTTCATTCGTGCGGGCGAAGGGACTTGAACCCCCATGCCTTGCGGCGCTGGAACCTAAATCCAGTGCGTCTGCCAATTTCGCCACGCCCGCAACCTGTCAAGCATAAACCATAAATAGCCCTGTGGAAAAGTCGGGCAGCAAATTCGCTGCACTGCGAACTTAGCCCGTGGAGGGCACAATGAACGGTTCAGGGGCAGACGTAGCGCTGTTGGCAAGAGAGCTTGCAGATGGGCTCGCCGTTGGCGACGCTATCGATTCGGCTGTTGAACAACTCGGCCATCGAAGCGGGCTGACGCATTTTGAAAGCAAAGCACTAGCCGAATCGAGCCACGACTCTATTCGAGGGTTCGGTGTGCTCCAACAATTCTTTGACGATGAATCAATCGAAGAGATTTGGCTGAATCGGCCAAATGAAGTCTTTCTGGCCAGGGGTGGAGTTAGCGAACGGATCTTTCTGGCTCTTAGCGCCAACGAAATTACGACCCTGGTTGAAAGGATGCTGAGGCACTCGGGTCGCCGCCTTGATCGATCGTCTCCGTTCGTCGATGCAGCTTTGCCAGACGGTTCGAGGTTGCACGTGATCATCCCTGATGTCGCTCGCGAGAACTGGTCTGTGAACATCAGAAAGTTTCCCAAGCAGGTTTGGCGCCTGACCGATTTGGTCGACCGCAAAGTGCTGACTCTTCAGCAGGCCCGGTTTCTGGCTGGGCAAATGCGCACCGGCAAAAATATTTTGGTTTCTGGAGCAACCCAAGCCGGCAAGACCACTTTGCTCTGCGCTTTGTTAGCTGAAACCAACCCTTCGAAGAGACTTGTGACGGTCGAAGAAACATTTGAAATTCGAGCAACGAATTTTGATTGGGTGGCATTGCAAACCCGGCAGGCAAACCTCGAAGGCCGAGGCGAGATCACACTTCGTCGACTCGTGAAAGAGAGCCTGCGCATGCGGCCCGAGTTGCTTGTGGTTGGCGAGGTTCGTGAAGCCGAGAGCCTAGACCTTCTAATTGCAATGAACTCTGGCTTACCGGGCTTGTGCACGATTCATGCAAATAGCGCGGCCGAGGCGGTGCAGAAGCTATGCACGCTTCCGTTGCTTGCGGGTGCCAACATCTCGGCTGAATTCGTAAAGGCAACGGTGGCTAGCTGCATTGACTATGTGGTGCAATGTCGAATGCTTCCAGATGGGTCGCGGCAAGTTTCAGAAATAGTTTCTGTCGTGTGGAATCCCGAGGTCGAGACAATCAAAACTCTGCCCATAGAAATAGGCGACCGTGCCTAGTTGGTTGCGGCTCAATCTTCAACGCGCTGGTATCGCCAGTTCGAGGCGAGCTCTCTCGGTCGGAGCTTTGGCGGTCGTCTTGGCTTTCGCAATTGCCCAAGACTTGGTCGGGGTGTTCTGGCTGAGCATTGCTGTGACCGTCGGCACATCTGGTTTATTGCTCGAATGGCTCTCTGCTCGAGCGAGGGATCGGTCTAAGCGAATCGTGGATGAGTGGCCGATTGTTATCGAGTCGCTCGACTCTGCGGCGCAAAGTGGTCTCGGTTTGTATGAGTCTCTTCGAGACCTTGCAGAATCGAAGCACCTACTGGTGGCTGGCGACATCGCTCGGCTTTGCGCGGCTTGCGATTCTGGGGTGCCGCTCGATGTCGCGCTTGTTGAGCTGAAAGACCGGTTTGGGCTGGCCAGTAGCGATTTGACTATCGAATCTCTTCGACTGGTAAACGATGCGGGTGGCGGCGGCTATCAACAGGCCCTGCAACTGCAGGTGAAATCGATTCGAGAGCGAAGCCGACTCTTCGAGCAAGTGCTTGCAAAACAGGGATGGGTGGTCGGCACGGCGAAGGTTGCAGTCGCGGCACCTTGGATTATCGTGACGCTCTTAGCCACCAGGCCAGAAAACCTTCAGGCCTACAATTCGGCAGCGGGGCAGCTTTTGCTTGCCCTTGGCCTGCTTGCATCGTTTATCGCAATTCGGTTGATTGCTCTGATCGGACGAATCGACAATTCGCGCAGGGTCTTCCAGTGAATAATCTTGCGAATCTAGTCGCGGTAATTTCAATCGGCCTTTGTGTTTATTTTTTGCGCGGCAGTTTCACTCGCACATCAATCTTGACCAGAGTTGCAAACCTTGCTCCGGGTTCAGCCATTGTTGCAGTTCGTGAACCACAGAAAAGGCCGAGGTCAATACGAATGTCGAAACAAAAGCAGTCGCAGGTCGATGCAGAGTTGCCCGACCTTGTTGAATTGCTTGCCGCGGCAATCTTGTCTGGCTTTTCGCTTTATTCTGCGATCGAACGAATATCCCAGCGAGCCTCCGGTACAGTTTCCGAAAATCTCGCGTTGATGCTTCGTCGGCTCGAGCTCGGTTCACGTTTTGATCAAGAACTCTCGGCTCTATGTGACCGCCAGCCGACGCCAGGCATCCGTGAACTTGCAAACAAGCTCTCTATCGCGCTTGCCCGCGGAACCCCGCTCGCCTCGGCACTAGTTGCGCTGAGTGAGACCCTTCGCATCAAGCAAGCAAATGTCGTGCTGGCAAAGGCTGGCTCCAATGAAACCAAAATGTTGATTCCGCTCGTGACCTTGGTGTTGCCAACCACAGTGATTTTTGCAATCTATCCGAGCGTTCAATTTCTCAATGTCGGCTTCAACTGAAAGGAAAACCGTGAAGAAAATAATGCAACAAGACAGGGGAGACGTGCCGGGCTGGGTGCTGATAACGCTCATGACTGCCGGCCTGGTGGTCTTAATCTGGTCGGTGGCTGCTCCGGCTCTGAGAGGCGTTTTTGAACAGGCGCTTGGCAAAGTCGCAGCTTTCTAAGCCTTTGGGTGATGCGAGTGGCTCGACAGCTGCCGAATTTGCGCTCTTAGCCTTGCCTTTGAGTCTCTTATTGGCAGCTTCGATCAACTATTGCTTGAACGTCTATCTGGATTCGGTCTTTCGCTATCAGGCGGTTGCCACCGCTCGTTTCGGCGCTCTAGCCGACGTGACCTTGGCCGAGGCTAATCTGCTCGCAGAACAGCGTTGTCAAAGCAATATCTCTTGGCTAGCGTCAAGCTGCTCGATAGCGTTTGGTGCTCCTGCACCTGAAGCACCGAATGGATACGTAGTTTCGACCTTTAGTTACCAGCCCCTTGCTCTGGCTTGGTTTCAAACAAGGCGGGTGGTGATTCATGCATCGGTCGCGAACGAAGTGGCGAAGTGACTCGGGCAACTCCGTGATTGAGTTCGTTTTTATCTTTTGCTTAGGGGCGACTGCAATTCTGACTATGTCGTTGAATGTCGAGACTGCGCTTCGAGACCACTTTGCAGCGTTATCGATAGCAAATGAAACACTTCGAACCTGGCAGCTGACCGAATCTGAAATTTCTGCCAAGCGGGCAGCGGAGGCTGCGGCCCGAACGTTTTTGCTCGATCCTTCATTGGTTAATGTCACCCTGGAGAGTTCGTGCTCAATAGGTGTAGTTGTTCGTGGCTCAATCGAAACCGCTCGTGCCAACTGCTAAAGAGGGCGGCTCAATGTTGCCGCTTTTCATCGTTATTCTCGCGACGCTTCTCGTCGCCTCGGCAACAATCATCGACGCCGGTTCGCTTTTTCTTTTTCGTCAGCATCTGCAGGTATCGGCAGACCAATCTGCAATCTCCCGCTTTTCGCTTGGAGAGCGAACTTCTGAGTCGACGTTAGAGCTCGAACTTTGCGAACTTTGGAATAGCCCGTTTAAAGTTTTCGGGCTGCCAAGTTCGCACGAAGTTTGCGCAAAGTCGGCAGCCCGATGAACCTTATGGTTATGGAACTTTGACTACCTTCACGTCAGAGATTCCGATTGCCCCAGAAGTGGTCTTGCTGATGGCAACGAACTGAAGTTGGGTGCCCTTCTTCTGCGCGCGGTATTCCCAGTACAAGCGGAAAGATGCCGCATCGTCTGAACCAATGAAGGTCCAAGTCTTGGCAGTGCCAATCTTGACTGCAAACGAGACGGTGGCTGGGTCGGTGGTTGCCAATCCGGCACTTAGGTTGATCAGCTTGGTTGATGCGTCAATTGCCGCACGTAGAACTGGCTTCACGGAGGTTGTGGCAGCTGCCAACTGGTTATCTGCGCGCAACACAACCGAACTGCGAGCCCCAACGGTAACCGTAATGGTTCCGGTGGCATCGCTGCTAACGGTTTGGGCTTCGCCGAATACCGGTGCGAATGTGCTCGAGGCAGTGCTGACTTTGACGGTTAACGTCTGAGTGGTCGCCGAGTTATTGAAGCCAACGACAAATTCACGTCGATCGGTTGCATCAATTCGGCTGGCTACCAAAATCGGCCCGTCCGCGCCGCGCACGATCTCGGCACCATTTGCCAACGCCGGATACTTCGCGCGCACTGCGTTCAGTGCCTGAATGTGCAGGTAAATCGGGTTAGTTGTGTCGGTCAACGCAGACTTGGTGCCGATGGCCCCACCGGTTACACGTGCCTCGCGCTGCCAGTCGACGTTGAGCGTCGGAAACATATCTTCGCGGGCAGCTCGGTCTCCGCCATAGCCGATCATGCCAACTTCGTCGCCGTAATAGACAGTCGGGGTTCCTCGGTTCAAGAACATCAAGTCGTGTGCGAATAGGTCGCTAGCCAAGAGGGTTGAGCTGGTTGCGCCAGCCTTGCCCAGCAGATAGCCGACGCGGCCCATGTCGTGGTTGCCCAAGAACGAAACCAAGTTATATGCGTTCTTGGTAGCAGTCGTATAGAGGTCGTCGTGATTCAAAACATAGAGTAGGTTTCCCGCATCGCCATCGCCACCGGCATATTGCACTGCATCGGTTTGAAAACCGAAGTCGAGCACTGAAGGCAAACCGCGCTGGCGCACGAATGCAGCCAAAGTGTCTTCGCTGCTGTCGAAAACTTCACCGAATGCAAAGACAGATGGCTTGGTTGCCTTGGTAGCAACTACAACCTTTGGCCACCACTTTGCAAAGTATGCGTCGTCAACGTGCTTTGCAGTGTCGATGCGGAATGCATCAACCCCGTAGTCATTGATCCACTTCGAGTAGACATCTGCAAAACCGTTCACTACGGCTGCGTTCTCGGTCTTGACGTCGTCTAGTCCGAAGAAGTCGCCGTTCTGATATGACCACTTGTCATTCCAGTCTTGAACGTCGCCACGATTGTGGTAGTTGGTGAGGTCATTTAGAAAGGCTGGGTTCTTTGCATTCTGACGACCGGCAGGAATGTAAGCAGTTCCGTTTGCCTTGTATTTGATTACGTCGCCAGTGTGGTTCATGACGATGTCGAGAACGACCTTGATGCCTTGCGAGTGAGCGCAGTCAACAAAAGTTTTGAATTCTGCGTTGGTGCCCCAGTGCGGGTCGATGTTCAAGAAATCGTCGATCCAGTATCCGTGATATGAAGCACTGTCGCCCTGAACGAATTCTTGCTTGAAAGGTGGAGTCACCCAGATGGTTGTGAAGCCCATTTTCTTAATGCGGGCGACGCCGTCACCGGTCGAACAACCCCCGGTCAAACCCTTAAAGTCGCCTCCGTGCGACCAAGCATCGTCACTTGGGTCGAAGCCGGTTACTGAACGGTCGCCGGTTAGTCCGCCTTTATCGTTGCTCGTGTCGCCGTTGGCATAGCGGTCGGTCATTACGAAGTAGATGCTGTCTGCAGATAGTCCGCTGCGAACACTTGCCTGAGCGAGGGCGGCAGCTTCGGCCGCTGTGGGAGCTTTTGGAGTGGTTGCTGACCAAGCAAAGTTCGGTGATACAACGAGGGCTAGGCCGGCAATCGTAGCTGCGGCGCGAAAAAGAGATTTGAGCATTTGCCTATTATTGCCCACGTTTTAGGGCTTACGAGAGGTTGGCGCTAGGCCTTTTCGTGTTTGATAAACACAGGGATGTACCTGTAGAACAAGACGGCGGCGGCGACCCCGGCGACCCCAAAAGTTGCCATACCAGCGGCCAAGCCAATCGAGGCAGTTAGGCCGGCCAAAATCGGTGGAGCAGCGGCGACGCCGGCATCAACCATTAGGCGAAAACCGGCCAAGAATTCGTTTCGGGAATCGGTCGGGGCGAGATCTGCGCCGAGGGTGAGAATCAAACCAGAGCCGAGCCCGTTGGCGAGTGACATTGCTAGGGCCAGCGCGAAGAACAGCGTTTCGGTCGATGCGCCAAATACGAGCAAGTGAGTTATGCCGAGGCCGATCAGGGTGGGCACCGCTGAGGCACGACGACCGTACTTATCCATGATTTGACCAGAGGTGTAGAACAGTGCGAAGTCGACGATTCCGGCGATGCCGATGGCCAACGCCGTTTTCTCTGGAGACATGTGTATGAAGAGTGCCCATAGTGGCAAACCGATTTGTCTCGTGGTGCGAAGCATTCCAAGAATTGTTGCCCCGAGCCCGACCGTGAGCAATTTCTTTCGCTCGCGCTTCATAATTTGCAGTGCGTGGCTGACAGATGCTGACTCGGTAGTAGACACGCGGTCATCTTTAGTCAGCCAGAGTGATGCACCTGCCGCGAGCCAGACCAACATGCAAAGCGCGAAGACTGTTGAGATTCCCCAGATGGCGATCACGGCCGCGCTAAGTAGCGGCCCAATGAATGCACCGGCGCGAAAGGTTCCGCCAAGAAGTGAGAGCGCGCGTGCGCGATGACTCAGCGGCACGTGCTCGGCCATGTATGCGAAGCGCGCAAGTGCGAAGACGGCCCCCGATGCGCCAACCAGCAGCACGGCGAAACCTAGAACAAAAACGTTTCCAGCCAAAAGTGCACCAAAAATGCCAAACATGGCAGCCAGCGATGCCCACATCATGGCTCGACGTTCGCCAACCGCGTCGACGAAACGAGCGGCAGGCAAATCGGCAAGCAGCGTGCCAATCATGAGAAGACCAGCAATGATTCCAGCCGTCGGCAAATCTGCTCCAAGCCGCTGCGCGCTCGCGGGAATCATAGGAATGAGCGCATACTCGCCGGTTGAAAACAAAATAGATGGAACGAAGACCGAGCCAAATAGCTGACTCACCTTGAATTCGGTTGGCTTTGTTTTGGGCACGGGTCAATTATCGTCTGCTGCGCTGCGGTTAAACTAAGTCAAATGGCCGAACTTGATCTCAACTCAGAATTGCAGCAACTGCGCAAGACGCTGAGCGATATTCGCCAGGTTATCGATGTGCCAAAGCTCGAAGCCGAGATTGGCGAGCTCAAAGAAAAGGCTGGTGCGGCAGACCTCTGGGATAACCCAGAGCAAGCCCAAAAGGTAACCAGCGCACTGTCTCATAAACAATCTCTCGTCGACAAAGTCGCCGACCTGGCCAGTCGCCTTGACGACATCGATGTGCTGATCGAGATGGCAAACACCGAACAGGATGCCTCGGTGCAGACCGAAGCGAAGAACGAGTTCGCCTCACTCCAGAAGATTGTTGCCGATCTAGAAATTCAGACTCTGCTTAACGGCGAGTTCGACTCGCGCGCGGCGGTAATCACAATTCGTTCTGGCGCTGGTGGCGACGACGCAACCGACTTTGCCGAAATGCTGATGCGCATGTATTTGCGTTATGCCGAGAAACATAAGTTGCCAGTTCAGGTGCTCGACACTTCTTATGCAGAAGGTGCTGGCATCAAGTCGGCAACCTTCGAGATCGACGCGCCATTTGCCTTTGGAACCCTAAGTGTCGAAGCTGGAACTCATCGGCTAGTGCGCATGAGCCCGTTCAACGCTGCCGGAAAACGTCAGACATCTTTCGCAGCCGTGGAGGTTGTTCCACTGATCGAGCAGACAGACGTCATCGAAATTCCTGATGCCGATATTCGCATCGATGTCTTTCGCTCATCGGGCCCAGGCGGGCAATCGGTAAACACCACAGACTCGGCCGTTCGAATCACTCACATTCCAACCGGAACCGTCGTGAGTTGCCAAAACGAGAAGAGTCAAATTCAAAACAAGGCCGCAGCCATGCGCGTTCTGCAAAGCCGTCTTCTCGAAATCAAGCGCCGCGAAGAAGAGGCCAAGAAGAAGTCGATTGCTGGCGACGTGAAGGCAAGTTGGGGAGAGCAAATGCGCTCGTATGTGCTTGCCCCGTACCAAATGGTCAAAGACCTTCGCACCGATCACGAGGTTAATAATCCGAGCGCAGTTTTCGACGGCGATCTAGACGGCTTTATCGCCGCGGGCATTCGCTGGCGCAAGCAAACTCAAGGA
>CANGGA010000040.1 GCA_947453285.1 Microbacteriaceae bacterium
CTCGAAGGTTCGTTCGCGTGCCACGACTTCTTCGGCTTCGGTCTGCTTTTGCATCACGTGCGGGTCTTGCCCGTCTTCGATTACTTTCTTGTCGCCGCCCCAATCGAGCCAGCCCTTGAGAGCGTTTGCGGTTAGTTCTGGGTGAAACTGAACCGCGAGCGAATTGTTGATTGTGAATGCCTGCGAAGAAACCGGATTGCGCGCGATTTCTACCGCCGTCGGCGGAACCTGCCAGTGGTCATAGTGAAACTGAAACCAGGGACCGTTACCGACTAGGTCTTGTCGGTCACTAAAAATGTAAGTCCAACCGATTTCGCCCTTTGCGCCGGGAGCAACCGAGCCACCCATTGCCCGGGCAATTAGTTGCCCGCCGAAGCAGATGCCGAGCACCGGTTTGCCGCTACTAACTGCCTGACGCAACCACTCGATCTCTGGCAGCAACCAGTTTCCGATGCAGGCGTCATCCCAGGCGCCCCAGGGAGCACCCATAGGAATGATTAGGTCGTAGTCGTTGAAGTCAGGGAATTCGTGGTTTACGTTTGGCGCGCCGAAGTTGTCTTGGCTCACCACCAAGCGCTCCTCGATCTTGAAGCCGTGGTGGCGCAATCGCTCAGAAACCGGGCCGGTCGGGCTCACGTGGTCGTGCTGAATAAACAGTGCCTTCATCGTCAACTTTCATAACGTTTTGAAAATCTGCGGTTTTGCATCTATCGCCTAAGGCTATTATTTCGTTTGAGCCCTAACGATGTTGTTAGAAAGCACTTTTGTTATCTAGGAGTTGCAATGAAGCACGACCTTGTAGCGTTGCGCGAAGATCTTCAGTCTCGCAATATCGATGTTCTTCGATTCATGTATGCCGATGTTCTCGGCATTCCGCGAGCCAAAGACATGCTGGTTAGCCAGCTAGATAAGTCTGCGCATAGCGGCCCAGCTTTCTGCCAGGGCGTTTGGGTGACCACCACTAGAGGTGGAGTTCTCGATGCAAACAACATTGCCTCGGATGGCTTGCAAGATTTGATTAGCCAAATTGACCCGAGCACGATTCGCGAATTGCCGTGGGAGCCGGGCGTCGCATATGTACTAGTCGATGCATACAACCCAGACATGACCGAAAACATGATGTCGCCACGCATGGTGCTTCGCAAAGTCATTGCCGAATACAACGCGCTTGGTTTGCAACCGGTTTGTGGCCCAGAACTCGAGTTCTACATTGCCGACCGCACCGAAGATGGCGGTTACAAACGTTCGCTTGAGCGCACCGGTCGCGTTTATACCTCTGGCACTCTGGTTGACCCAAACGGAACCTTCTTGCATCTTTTGCGCATGCTCGATCAACTCGAAATCGGGGTCTTCGCAGGAAACCACGAATTCAGCCCATCGCAATATGAGATCAACCTCTGGCACAGCGAAGCACTCGATGCGGCAGATCGAACATTTATTTTTAAAACTGCAATCAAAGAGGTTGTTGCCCGTGCCGGGCAGCACGCGACCTTTGTCGGCAAGCCTTGGGGTGACGAGGGCGGAAGCGGATTCCACTTGCACTTCTCGGTGACCGACATGAACGGCGTGAACCAGATGCACGATGGAGTCGGCGGTCTTTCTGAAACCGCGATGAAGATGATCGCCGGCATCACCAAGAACGCCGCGGGACTAACCGCATTCACCAACCCAACCGTCAACGCCTTTAAGCGTCTAGGCCCAGACACCTTGGCGCCATTCCGCGCCAACTGGGGCTATGACAACCGCAGCTGCATGCTTCGTGTGCCGCCAGAGCGCGGCTCTGGAACTCGTCTTGAGGTTCGAGTCGGCGATGGAGCTGCCAACCCATACCTAGTGATTGCCAGCGTTTTGGCTGCAGCGCTCGATGGCATCAAGAACAATCTCGCAGCGCCAGAGCCGGCAGAGGGCATGGCCTATGACAACGAGAGCGCGCCAATCTTGCCTCTCACATTCACCGAGGCACTCGATGCCCTCGAGTCGAATGAGGCGTTTATGAAGTACATGGCGAAAGAACTCGTTGCCGTTCACCTAGTCATGAAGCGCGATGAAATTGAGCGCTACAACGCCGAGGTTGCCGACCCAAGCACTCGCGATGTTACCCAGTGGGAGATCGACGAATATTTCGCAGACTACTAAATCGCTGAATTACAAAAAGCCCCGAGAAATCTCGGGGCTTTTTGTTTGCGAAAACTTAGTTGTTGAGTGAGCGGTCTTCGACCAGGGTTCCGCCGTTGAAGGTAACACCAACCTCGCGGTAGTAGCCACCGAGAATTTCTTTCACCGGAAGAATCGAATTCAATTCATCCCACTGTGAATCACCGAGAGTAAGTTCGGCGTCACCTACCCAAGGTTCACCAAGGTCTGCATCGACACCACCCATGGTGATCAGCTGGTCCATCGAGTTGCCGGCGCCCGGAACGATTGACGGCATCCAGCGTGAGTGCAACATCTTGTGACCATTCACGAAACCGTTGTTGTCGCTTGGTTTGCGAAGAGTGACAACTGCGCTTGCGAGTCTGTGGTCATATGCAGAAAGTGTTGCGCCAATCTTTGCGCCTGCCTCAAGCTTTGGTGTTGCCTTGCCGCGGTTAAAGACTCGGGTGACGTGAACCGAGCCGAGTTTCTTCGGGTAGCCCTGATACATTCCGCGAGCGATCGCGAAGTCTTTGGTTACCCAGATCGCAACGCAGCGCGAATAAGTCACGCCCTTGTGCTTGCAACGCACGACAACGAAAGCCTCAAGATATTGCGAACGAATCGGGTCGAGCAGCTCGGCGCCACCCTCGCTGCAGCTCTGCCAGTCGGCCCAAATGATTGCGACCGCTCCAGGCTGCTCATCGGCAAGTTCGATGTCGGCTGGCAAGATGGCTCGAACGTTCTTCGGGTCGGTTAGGTATTCGACCGTCAGAAGGGTTCCCGAGTAATACCAGGGCATGTTCGGCACCAACGCGCTCTTGCCTGTTGGGGTCAGTGGGGCAATGAATCCGTGCAATTCGCTCATGTTGAAAAGAGTAGCGAATCATTAGTGTCCGAATAATCACGGCTTAGCCACCTTTATAACGATTCGGCAAACGGGCCGCCAAAGCGGTCTGTCAACTTGCAAACCGCTCGCCGATTCAGCACTCTTAGAGAAATCGTTCACATCCGAACGATTCTGTACTCAATGAGGAGACAAACACAGATGTCAGAAAAAGACACCCAGCTCAAGAAGGGTCGACTCGGTGTTCTCGGGATCGTCTTCTTCGTTGTAGCTGCTTCAGCGCCTTTGGTCGGCATGACCGGTGCAGTTCCAGTAGCAATCGTCGCCGGCAATGGCGCAGCCGCTTCGGGCACATATGTTGCCGTCGGTCTAATTCTTTTGTTGTTCAGCGTTGGTTACACCCGCATGAGCAGCCAGGTCACTAACGCCGGAGCATTCTTTGCATACGTGGGCAAGGGGCTCGGCAAGCACATGGGCGTTGCTTCTGCTTTCGCATCGCTAGTCGGTTACATCACCATTCAGTTGGCAATCTACGGATTCTTCGGTGGCTTGCTTGCGTTGCAAACCGGAATGCTCACCTGGTGGGCCTGGGCAATTATCGGATGGCTTGTCGTCACCGGTCTGTCGTTGCTATCGGTTGACGTTGGCGCAAAGGTGCTCGGAACACTTATGGTTCTCGAATTGCTTTCGCTCGTGATCATGGCCGTTGCAATTTTGATAAACGGTGGGCCAGAGGGTATGAACTTTGAGGCTGCGTTCTCACCTGCAAATATTTTTGCCGGTGGTTTCGAAGGTGGCGCCGGAATCGCAATCGCATTTGCCTTTGCGTCTTTCATTGGTTTCGAAGCAACTGCGATTTATGGCGAAGAGTCGAAAGACCCTAAGCGTGCGGTTCCTCGTGCGACCTACTGGGCAATCGGAATCATCACCGCACTTTTCGGTTTGGTTTCATTTGCAATGGTCACCGGCTTCGGTGCAAGCAAGGTCATCGACCAGGTGCTTGCAACTTCAGACGGCCTTGCTAACCCAGCCGGCGCAGTGTTCGCACTCGCTGGCCAGTATGTCGGCCCATGGCTTCCAGAGGTAATGAGCTGGCTAGTTGTTTCGAGCCTTTTCGCAGGCTTGCTCGCTTTTCAGAACGCGGCATCACGCTACTTCTTTGCGCTTGGCCGCGGTGGAGTCTTGCCTAAGTCACTCGGCAAGACCAACCCAGCCGGTGCACCGCAGAACGGCGTAATCGTCACTTCGGCTATCGCCTTGGTTGTCATTGCAGGCTTCGCAGTTGCGGGTCTTGATGGCATCGGCAACCTCTTCTTCTGGATGAGTGCGGTGACAGCAGTTGCGATTATCTTCGTTGAGATTTTGGTTTCGATTGCAATCGTTGCTCACTTTTCGAAGAACAAGGGCGCGAACGTTTGGCAGGGAACCATCGCTCCAATCGTGGCTGCAATCGGCCTAGCCCTTGGTGAGTACTTGCTAATGAGCCGCTTCAACTTGCTCGGTTCACTTGCTCCAACTCCTGAGCGAGCAGGCAATGCCTGGGATCTCTCGCCTCTGGGTTGGTTCCTAGTGCTCTCACCATTCATCGCCGCTGTTATCGGCTACATCGTTTCAACGATGAACAAGCACGAGAACAGCGATTTGGTGAACGATATTCTCTCGTAGTAAACAACAAGAAAAGTTGGCTCGGGCAATTGCCTGGGCCAACTTTTTTAAGCGAATTGCTGCGCTAGCGAGATTTGATTTTCGAACGAAGCGGAGTTAGAGCCCAAAGAATTGCAGCGGCATCGATTGCCTCCTGCGCGATGGCGCTCTGAGTTGCATTGATGATTGCGAACGAGGCAGCAAACATGGCGACAACTGCCAGTGCCATTCCAATCAGCCCTGCCTGGGTTGCTTTTCTAAAGGAACCCTGTGCAACGTCTACTGCAAGAGCCAGGTGGCTAATCGAATCTTCAATGATGACAACATCGGCCGCTTCGCTCGCCGCGGTTGCTCCGCGAGCACCCATCGCTATGCCGATAGAAGCTGCTGCCAGAGCCGGTGCATCGTTTATTCCATCGCCAACCAAAATCACAGGATGCTGGCTATGCAACATCTCGTTTTGCACCAGTTCGAGTTTCATTTCGGGTGTGCAGTTTGCGAAAATTTGGTCTGCTCCGATGAGCGCACCTATTTCATTTGCGGCTTTATCTTGGTCGCCTGAAACCAGAATGATTTTGGCAACGCCAAGGTTTCTCAAGGCCGTAATGGTTTCGAGAGTCTCCTCGCGAATCGGGTCATTCATTCCGAGAAGCCCAACCAGGTCTTCGTTCACCCAGATGGCAACCAGCAGTGTCGATTGGAGTCTTGCCCACGATGGCATTGCACCATCTGGCTGGCCAACGCGCACTCGTTTGCCTGCAACCAATCCGGTGATTTGCCTGCCGTGCTCCTCTTTGACCTCGGTCACCGAGAGTGCCTCTAATTGCAAGGCTTCGGCGGCTTCAACGATTGCTCGGGCAACTACGTGCGGGCTGTGGCGCTCGAGACTCGCAGCCAGGCGCAAAATCTCTCTCACATCTGCACCCTCTGCGAAAGCTGATTCGGTGACCTCTGGGCCACCGCGGGTAAGGGTGCCAGTCTTGTCGAGCATCACGGTCTTGGCCTTTGCGAGCAGTTCTAGCGAGTCTCCGCCCTTGATGAGAGCGCCGTGAGCCGCTGATTTTGACATTCCTGAAATCAACGCAACCGGAATAGCCAAGATCAAAGGGCACGGGGTGGCAGCGATTAACACAGCGACAGCGACGTGAACGTCTTTGCTGATCAACCAGGTTGCAGCGGTCAAGATCAGAGTAAGCGGAACAAACCAGAGTGCCCAGCGGTTTGCCAGTCTCACCGAGGTTGCCGAGTTAGCAGAAGCCTGCTGCACCAGACGAACTAGATTCGCATAGGTCGAGTCGTTTGCGCTGGTGTTCACGGTCAGCTCAATGCTCGAACCGCTGTTGACGACTCCAGAAGAAACAGTTTCGCCAGTCATTCGCAAGACCGGCATCGGTTCGCCGGTTAGTGCTGACTCATCGAGTTCGGCGTCTGTTTTTAGAACACCATCCAGTGGAACAACTTCGCCACTTAAAACCAAAATGGTTTGACCAATCGAAACATCTGCCAGCAAGACGTTTTTGGTTGCAGCTTTTTCGAGAACCAGATGTGCCTCGCGTGGCGCTCTTTCTAGAAGTGCTTTGAGCTCGGCCTGAGATTTTCCCTTTGCCCAATTTTCTAGGGCACGGCCGGTGGCCAACATCAATGACACGATCGCGGTGGCGACGTATTCGCCAACGGCCAATCCGGCGATAATTGCCAGCAGCGCCAAAGAGTCGCTTGCCAGTTCGCGGTTTCTGAGTGTTTCGTATGTCCACTTCGCGGCAAGAGCAGCACCAACCATTGAACCAGCGATAAAAAACGCGTTGCTAAGCATCGCAATGTTTAGTGTGGCGAGACCGAGTGCGAGCGAAAAGACGGTGGTTACCAAGAACCAGTTGCGCGCTATCGAATTTTTCACCACCCGCCTAGTCTCGCACCTAGGCATAGACTCGGGCCATGGGTGAAATAGCGATTGAATTTCTTGGGGCGGCCGGAACAGTTACCGGCAGTAGATTCCTTCTTACTTGTGGCGAGATCAAGGTTTTGGTCGACTGCGGAATGTTTCAAGGGCTAAAGGAGCTGCGGCTCAAAAACTGGAATCCGCTTGGTGTCGACCCTGCGACCATCGATGCTGTCGTTATTACCCACGCACACCTAGATCACTCTGGTTATTTGCCAAAGTTGGCCAAGGATGGCTTCGCGGGCAAGGTTTATCTGACCGAATACACAGCGAAGCTAGTCGACGTTATCTTGCGTGATTCAGCCCGCATTCAGACCGAAGACGCTAAATATGCGGCCAAGAAGGGCTTTTCAAAGCACAACCCTCCGCAGGCTCTTTATGAAGAACAGGATGTCGAAAAGGTCGTTCAAGAGTTCGTGCCAACCGATTTCGAAGTTCGCACCCAGGTAGCCGAGCAGACTTTCGTAACCTTCAGACCATCGGGACACATTCTTGGCGCCGCCTTCGTTGAAGTCGAGTTCTTCGGCAAGCGCCTCTTGTTCACGGGTGACATGGGTCGCAATGAGCATCCGCTGTTAGCGCCACCCGCAGACATTCCTGCAGGGCAATTCGATGCGATTGTCACCGAGTCAACCTACGGCGATCGCGAACACGTTGCCGTAACGACCAACTTTGAAGACGCAATCAACCGAACCGTTCAACGCGGTGGCTCAATTTTGATTCCGGCTTTTGCCGTTGACCGCACCGAGGTAATTCTCGTTCGCCTGCGCGAGCTGGTCGAACAAAACCTAATTCCAAAGATTCCGGTTTATGCAGATTCGCCGATGGCTCTAAAGGCTCTCGACTTTTATCGCGAAGCAATCGATCACGACAGCCCAGAAATTCGCAATGAAATTGTTTCGACGTGGAAGGGTCGCGATCCATTCGACGCCGGCTATCTGCACGAGCTGCACACGGTCGATGAATCGAAAACAGTAAACAACCCAACTTCACCCTGCATCATTATTTCGGCGAGCGGAATGGGAACCGGTGGACGAGTGGTTCATCACCTGCGAGACATGCTGCCGAATGCCAAGCACACCGTGATTTTGGTTGGTTACCAAGCGATGGGCACACGCGGTCGCCGCTTAGTCGACGGCGCAGAAGAAGTGAAGATGCACGGCGAGATGGTTGCGGTGAAAGCAAGCATCGAACAAATTCAATCGTTTTCTGTGCATGCGGATGCAAACGAATTGATTGCCTGGATGAAAACCTCGTCAGTGAAACCGAAGCAGGTATTCGTCGTGCACGGTGAAGCCGGTGTCGCCGAGTCTTTCGCCGAGCGAGTACACAACGACCTCGACGTGCCAAGCAAAGCCCCTTCGCTTGGGGAGCGAATCGTTCTTTAGCCGCTAACTTTGATTAGATGAGCGGTCGGTCAAAGAGCTATTTAGCGGCGCTCGGCCTTGCCGCCTTGATCTTGGGCGCGGTTCAACCGCTCAGCGCCGGTGCCGCGACTCCCTCTGCGACGCCTACCTCAACGCCAACGCCAACGGCGACCCCATCGGCAACCGCGACAGCCTCGCCATCGGCTACTGCAAGCCCAACTCCAACGCTGGTGCCGAACAAGCCGCACACCTGCAGCATTCGTGCGGCGGCCACCAGTCGCGATCTCGCCTATTTCTATGGCTACGTCATGAATGCGACGACCGGCCAGGTCTACGCCAACATCCGTGGTGAAGAACAAACGCCTTCGGCATCTGTGCTCAAAGTCATGACC
>CANGGA010000041.1 GCA_947453285.1 Microbacteriaceae bacterium
ACTGCCGGTAACCACGGTTCAAACCATCTAGAACTATCGGCTAACCACCAACCGTTTCCCAGCGCAAACCCAGACAGCAGTGGTGATGTTGTCGTGAGCCAATCAATACAAAGGAGCAACATGGCAATCAAAAAGACAGCAGCCGACGAGGTTGCCGCAGCACCTGAATCAAAGAGCTTCAACTTCAACTCGCTAAACACCCTCGCAGTGGTTTCACTCGCGACGGCATTGACTGGGTTCGGCGCAGTCGCCGGAATCGTCACCGGACACTTCGCTCTAGCTCAGCTAAAGCAGAAGGCAAAGTCTGGCCGTGGCCTAGCAATCGCCGGTTTGGCAATTGGTTACGCAACCATCGGTCTATGGATCATCGGTGGAATCGCAATGGCAGTGCTTCGGGTTCGTGGCTATGTTGGCAACGGACCAATGATGGGCGGCTTCATGGGCCCGGATGACAACCGCGGCGGACAACCAGGCGGAATGGGCTGGAACAACTAACCCAAGGCCCTAAACGGCTTTATTTGAGCGGCTCGGCAATGAGCGCTCGGTGATCGTCGCCAACTCTGGTGAGAATCAGAGTGGCGGCGATTTCGCCTTTAAGGCTCATCTCTTTGCGCAATTGCTCTGGCACAACATCGACGCCTCGTTTTTTGATTTCGAGAGTGCCGATGTTTTTGTCGCGAAGGTAGGCCTTTAGTTTCTTGCGATCGAATGCCATCTCGTCTAAAACTTTGAAGCCGCGCATGAACGGTGAATCGATTACCGTGTCTGAAGACAGGTATGCAATCTCGCGCGAAATCAAAGTGGCATCTACATCGCGAGCAAGTTCTGCGATCAGGTGCGATCGCACAACAGCGTTGTCTGGCTCATAGATGAACTGCTTCAGGGGAGCAATCTCGGCAACTTCGCTTTCGAATTCTTCGCTGACGATTTCGTGACGCCCACTCGAATTAACAACGGTGGCAGCACGCTTCACCTTTGGTCGCTTGACCTCGCCAAACCAAAGCGCCAATTCGACCAGGTCGCCGTCAATCGAAAGCCACTGCGCCTCGGCGTCTTCTGCGATTGCTTCGTGGGGGTGGCCTGGGCCAAGCTTGATGCCGGTGGGTTTGGTGCGAGCCTGCTCGACCACCCAGTCAAAATTCGGCGCGAATTGTGACGGGTCGAACTTTCGTGTGGCCCGCTCACCCTTGCCGTCGAGCTCTCGACGAGCCGGGTCGAAAAAGAGCGCCTCGAATTGCGAAAGATCGAGGGTCGTGATGTCTGCCTGTTCGACTTCAACGTTTTCGAAGGCGCCAAGGTTAAACACGGCGAGGGCCGCGGTGACCTCATCGATTTCGAAGGCTCGAACGTTTAGGTCGATGGCTCCCATCGCCATCGATTCCGCTCCGAGCCCACAGCCGAGATCTGCTACCTCTGTGATGCCGGCGCCGCGAAAGCGCCCCGCGTGAAGAGCGGCGGCCTGCAGTCGAGACGCCTGCTCGAGGCCATCCTCGGTAAAAAGCATGCCGTCGGTAAAGTCGCCAAACTTCTTTCGCGCACGCCTGCGCAACTTGGCCTGGGTCAGAACCGCGGCTACCAAGCCAGCGTCGTAGCCCTCGGCCCGCAAGGCGCTGACCAGTTTGACCACGTCGGCCTTGGCATCGAGGTCGCCAATCGAGCCCAGCAGGGCAAGGGCCTCGGGGGTAAAGAGCTTGAATAGCTCGGCGCGTTCCATCAGGCAAGGTTAATCGACGCCACCGGTGCTTGGGCGCAGATGGGTGAGTTAGCACTCACCTTGACCGAGTGCCAACCATGAATTAGAGTTTTCAAGTGGCCAGAAGGCCAACTAACCACCTAGACAGAAGAGGCAACATGTCTGTTTCAATCAAGCCACTAGAAGATCGCATCGTCGTTCAGCCGGTTGAGGCCGAGCAGGTAACCGCATCTGGTCTTGTCATTCCTGACACCGCCAAAGAGCGCCCACAAGAGGCCGAGGTTATCGCAGTTGGTCCGGGTCGCATCGACGACCACGGAAACCGCGTTCCGGTTGACGTAAAGGTCGGCGACAAGGTGATCTTCTCGAAGTACGGCGGCACCGAGCTGAAGTACAACGGCGTCGAGTACCTAGTGCTTTCGGCTCGCGACGTTCTCGCAGTAGTTGAGCGCTAAAACCCAAACTCCGAAAAGCCCCGCGCATAATTATGCTCGGGGTTTTTCTCTTGGCCTGACTGCATACCTAATCTGGGGAAGCTTTCCGCTAATCATCTCGATGCTCGGTTTCGCGGGCCCTTTTGAAATCGTGGTGTGGCGAATTATCTTCGGCTTTCTAACCGCTGTGGTGTTGATTGCTGCGACCAAGAGCTTTGGGTCGCTTCGTGAAGTTTTCAAATCTAAAACCAACATCGCCTGGATAGCCGCCAGTTCGATTTTCATCTTTATCAACTGGCTGGTCTATGTGATTGCCATCTCCGGTCACCACGTGGTCGAGGCTTCGCTCGGCTATTTCATAAACCCGCTGGTCACGATTCTGCTCGCAGTGTTTTTCTTGAAAGAGAAACTCTCTCGTTATCAGTGGATTGCCGTTGGCTTCGGCGCGCTCGCGGTTATTGTGCTCACCTTTGACTATGGTCGCCTGCCGTGGATTGCCCTAACCCTCGCAGCTTCGTTCGGCATTTATGGCTTGGCGAAAAACCAACTTGGCGGCAAGGTCTCAGCTTTGAACAGCTTCGCAATCGAATCTGGTTTCGTGGTGCCAATCGCAATTGTGCAACTCGTCTTGGTGCAAACAATCGGCGGCGGCATCATGTTCGGGGCGAACGGTGCCTGGGGCAGCGCCGGCTTGATCATGTATGGCGCCATGACGGCCATCCCGTTAATTTTGTTTGGAGCCGCTGCCCAGCACCTGCCCCTGCGGTTCATGGGGTTCATGCAATACCTGACTCCGATCATTCAGTTCACCCTCGGCCTCGCCGTCTTTCACGAGCCGATGCCGACTGCCCGCTGGCTTGGCTTCGCTCTGGTCTGGTGCGGGCTGGCTTCGCTCATTTTTGAGGCCCTAAAAGGCACTCGAAACAACATTGTTATCAAGCGCTAATCCCTTTATTTATAGGCATTCCAGCCCGATGTGTCACTTGAAGTGACAAATTGTTACCGGCTCTTTATTTAGCCGAAACATCCGCTAGGTAGACTGCCTAGCACGGCAGAACCACAGGCGTTCTGTCAAATCAAAACAAGGAGCTATTTAATGAGCGCATTCGCGAACAAGAAGTTCGTTGCCGCAGTTGCAGTTGTTGCAGCCGCCGCACTCGCACTTTCGGGCTGTGCATCGAAGGGTGACTCGTACGCCAAGGGCGACGGCACTCTAAAGTTCGGTGGAGTTCTTCCACTAACTGGTGCACTTTCATTCCTATCACCACCTGAAATCGCTGGTGCTGAACTTGCAGTTCAGGACATCAACGCAGCCGGTGGCGTTCTAGGCAAGCCAGTTACCTGGACTGTTGAAGACTCATCAGACGGTGACCACCCAGAGGTTGCTCCAGCATCTGCTACCAAGGTTCTTGGCGAAGGTGTTGACGTAGTCGTTGGTGCAGCTGCATCAGGCGTAACCCGTTTGATCATCGACCAGATCACCAAGGCAAAGACCGTACAGATCTCAATGTCGAACACCGCACCTGACCTTTCAACCTGGAAGGATGGCGGCTACTACTTCCGTACTGCTCCATCAGACCTTCTTCAGGGTGCAATCGTTGGTAACACCATCGTTCAGGACGGTAACCAGAACGTAGCAATCATTTACCAGCAGACTTCATATGGTGAGGGCCTTGACACCAAGGCAAAGTCAACCATCGAAGCTGCAGGTGCAACTGTTGTTGCTAACCTTCCTTTCCCTGAAGCAGAGACCAACTTCGACACCATTGTCGACCAGGTTGTTGCAGCAGGTGCTGACTCAGTTCTAGTTATCTCATACGACGAGATCAAGAAGATCGTTCCAGCTCTTCAGAAGAAGAAGTTCGACGGTTCAAAGATTTACTTCGTTGACGGTAACTTGGCTAACTTCTCTGACCAGTCATGGAAGGGTTACATCGCAGGCTCAAAGGGAACCCTTCCTGGCGGCAAGCTAAACGACGCTTTCAAGACCCGCGCAGCTGAGTTGTACAAGGCTAACCACGGTGCAGAGCTAACCGAGACCGCTTACCTAGCCGAGAGCTACGACGCAGTTGTGCTCTGTGCACTTGCTGCAGAAGCAGCTGGCAACGACTCAGGTGACGCAATCTCGAAGAACCTACAGGCAGTTTCAACTGGCGGCGACAAGTTCGACGTTGCTAGCGGAGACTCAGTAGCAGTAATCAAGGCTGCACTTGAGGCTGCTAAGGCTGGCAAGGACGTCGACTTCGACGGCTTCTCAGGCCCAATCGACTTCGATGACAACGGTGACCCTACCGGTGCATCGATTGGTATCTACCAGTACGGCAAGGACGGCACCAACAGCCTCCTCAACGTAGTTGCAGGTAACTCAGTCAAGTAGTCGAAAGACAACACAAAACCCCCGGGCGAACGCTCGGGGGTTTTGCTTTGCCCTGGCCAGAGAGAGCGACCAGGGATGTCTCTTAGAGTTCGGCTAGGTTGCCTAGGTACAGCTCGATCATCTTTGGATCATTCAAAAGCTCACGACCGGTGCCGGTGTGTGCATCCTTGCCTTGATCTAGAACATAAGCGCGGTCGCAAATCTGAAGGCAGCGACGAGCATTCTGCTCAACCATGATTACGGTTACCCCTGCCGAGTTAACCTCTTTGACTCGCAAGAAGGTTTCGTCTTGGCGAACCGGTGAGAGACCGGCCGATGGCTCATCGAGCAAGAGCACCGATGGGTCGATCATGAGTGCGCGACCCATGGCAACCATCTGACGCTCACCGCCCGAAAGCGAACCCGCGCGCTGGTTGCGACGCTTGCCTAGATCAGGAAAAATTCCGGTGACGAACTCGAAGCGCTCTTTGAAACGCTTAGGAGTTTGAAAGACACCCATCTCTAAGTTCTCTTCGATGGTCAAACTCGGAAACACGTTGTTGGTCTGTGGCACGAAGGCAACGCCCTTGGCAACCAACTTGTTCGCCTTTAGGCCGGTGATGTCTTCACCGTTCAACCAGATCTTTCCTTCACGGATGTTCACCTGGCCGAAGATGGCTTTCAGTAGCGTCGACTTGCCGGCGCCGTTAGGGCCGATGATGCCGATGAGCTCGCCCTTGTTTGCAACCAGGTCGCAGCCGTTCAAGATGTTGACGCCAGGCAAATAGCCGGCAACTAGGTTCTCTGCATAAACGACAGGAGTGTTCATTAGTTGCCCTTCTTTTGCATGGTGCCGAGGTCGGTGTCGTGGTGAGCGCCGAGGTAGGCATCGATAACCGCCGGGTTCTTCATAACTTCTGCAGGTGGACCCTCGGCCACAACCTTGCCTTCTGCCATGACGATGACCCAGTCACTGATGTGACGAACCATGTGCATGTCGTGCTCGACGAACAACACGGTGGTTCCGTTTTTCTTTAGGTCTTTGATGTGCTCGAGCAGGCTCTGAGTCAGCGCTGGGTTCACACCGGCCATTGGCTCATCGAGCATTACCAGCTTTGGCTTGCTCATCAGGGCACGTGCCATCTCTAGCAACTTGCGCTGACCGCCCGAAAGCGATGCCGCGTAGTCTTCGCGCTTCGCATCTAGCTTGAAGCGCTTTAGCAAGTCGTCTGCCTGTGCGGTGATTTCTTTTTCGCGCTTGGTCCACAGTGGGCGAATCAAGGCTGCGAGCAGACTCTCACCCGGCTGCTTCTGAGCGCCGAGTCGCATGTTCTCGAGAACCGTGAGCAGGTTGAGTGCCTTAGTTAGCTGGAAGGTGCGAATCATGCCTAGTCGAGCGACTCGGTATGAAGACAGTCCGGCTAGGTTCTTGCCTTCGAAGGTCCAGGTGCCGGTGTTTGGCTTGTCGAATCCGGTGAGCAGGTTGAAGAACGTGGTCTTGCCTGCACCGTTTGGACCAATCAAGGCGGTGATCATGCCGCGAGGAATCTCGACGTGTTCGACGTCGACGGCAACCAAGCCACCAAACTGGCGCTTTACGTTGTCTGCGACGAGAATCGGGTCGACCTTCTTGCAGCCCGGAACCGCTGGCCCCTGTGAGATTTGGTTAGACATTGAACTGCAACTCCCTCTTGTTACCGAAGATGCCCTGCGGTCTGAAGATCACGAGCAACATCAGGGCTAGGCCGATGAAGATAAAGCGAATCTGGCCAACCTGAGGGTCGGTCAAGAACGGCAGCGCACCGATGGCAACTAGACCGCTCAAGACACCCTGGGTGATGCTCAACACGAAGAAGAACACCAGGCTGCCGACGATTGGGCCAAGCACGGTAGCAGCGCCACCGAGCAGAAGAACTGTCCAGATCATGAAGGTGAAAGTTGTTCCCCATGACTGTGGCTGCACGTTCGAGAGGTTCAGCACGAAGATCATTCCGCCGATGCTGGCAAACAGTCCACCGAAAATCAGCGCCTGAAGCTTGTAGACGAATACGTTCTTGCCGAGGCTGCGAACGGCGTCTTCGTCTTCACGGATGCCGCGAAGCACACGACCCCAAGGTGAACGCATTAGCAACCAAACAAGCACTGCGCAAAGTGCAACTGCGAGCCAGGCGATTACCATCACAAAAATTTCGTCGTTGCGATATGTGAACGGGCCAAAGCCGTAGTCAAGATCTGGGAACGGATTTAGATCCCAGAATTCTTGACCGAACTGGCTGAGGCCGTTCGAGCCACCGGTGACTTTTGCAAAACCGATTGTGGTCATGAAGTATCTGAAAATTTCAGCTGCCGCAATGGTCACAATCGCGAGATAGTCTGCTCGCAATCGGAGGGTTGGAATTCCGAGCACTAACGCAAACAGTGCGCTAAAGACGAGTCCGAAGACAACTGCAAGCAACAGTGGCAAGTGAAAGGTGAGAATGCCGATTGCAAGACCGTAGGCACCGACTGCAGCGAACGCAGCTTGTCCGAAGTTAAGCAATCCGGTGTAACCGAAGTGCACAGACAAACCGATTGCGCAGAGCACATAGGTTGCCGTGATTGGGCTGATCAGTTCTTTGACAGCCAGAGTGAAAATTGCTCCCCAGTCCATGATTTCCTAACCGATTCTTTGCTTCTTGCCGAGAACACCCTGTGGGCGAATCAGCAATACCAATACAAGGATGATGAGCGAGGCCGCGTACTTCAGGTCTGGTGGAATCACCAAGACCGAAAGCTCGACCACGAACCCGATGATCATTGCTCCAACGGTTGCGCCAAGCGCGGTGCCAAGACCGCCGAGGGTGACCGATGCGAACAAGAGCAACAAGATCTGGAAGCCGGTGAGCCAGTTGGCCTGGAACTGAAGGCCATACAGGATGCCGGCAAGAGCGGTGAGGGCGCCGGCGACAACCCAGACGATGCGAATGATTCGCTCTACGTCGATGCCGGTTGAGGCCGCTAGCGCTGAGTTGTCGCTAACCGCACGGGTGGCCTTGCCGATGCGGGTGCGAGTCAAGAACAAGGCAACCGCGGCAAGTGTTACCAGGCTGACGGCCATCGAAACGACCGAGCTCATAGTTGTCACAATCGGGCCGAGCTGAACGGTTTGGAAGGTTCCACTGACCACCTTGGTCTCGCCGCCGAAGATGATGAGCAAGACGTAGCGAACCACAATGCTGAATCCGATTGAAACGATCATCATCTGGTTGAGGCCAACGCGCTTTTTGCGAAGCGGCTTCCAGAGGAATGCATCCTGTGAGTAACCGAAGAGACCACCGAGAAGAAGAACCAAAACTGCGACGAGCAAAATTGGCAGGTTCATGTTTGCGTAGAACACCCAGGTGAGCAACGCACCAAAGGTCAACATTTCACCGTGTGCAAAGTTGTTGAGTCCGGTTGTTCCAAATATCAGTGAGATGCCGATTGCTGCAACCGCGAGCAATAGCCCAAGGTTCAGACCAGACCAGAGTCGAATGACGAGCTGATCGCCGAATGACTGAACCACACGAGTGTCTTTGCCGAGTGGAAACAAAATTCCGGCGGTGTTAACAATGCTCA
This sequence comes from Microbacteriaceae bacterium, assembly GCA_947453285.1. Lineage (GTDB taxonomy): Bacteria > Actinomycetota > Actinomycetes > Actinomycetales > Microbacteriaceae > Rhodoluna. The sequence continues at coordinate 8,081 of CANGGA010000041.1, forward strand.
AGTCGGCCTGGCGAATGTTCTTTTCAGGATCGCGAAGACCAACGCCCTTTGGCAGGCTGTCTAGCAAAATCTCTACGTCGTAGACGCCTTTTTTGGTTACCTGAATTGCCCAGGTTCCGTCGGCTGCAGATTCTGCAGTTCCGTCGAAGCCATTGCCGGTGACGTGAAACTTCACTCCGGCGAGCGGCAAGTTATTGTTTTTCATCGTTCCGCGAATTAGCAGAGCGTCGTTGGC
>CANGGA010000042.1 GCA_947453285.1 Microbacteriaceae bacterium
ACCAAGGGTTCGAAGTTGTCGGTAGAGCAAGAGCGCGAAGTGAACCTGTCGGCTTATTCGAAACTCGAGCCGCTGATTAGCGAGCTCATTGCTGCGCACTCGGTGCGCATGGATGCGATTGGGCTAACCGCTTAGTCAGACTGGCAAAACTCGTGACAGGCGAAAGCCATCCGTGAGAAAAATTACTTGCTGCGGATTTTTTCGATGCGCTTAGGTGCGATCCACATAACCGCCGGCATCGCCAACATCACGATGATCCAGATCCAAGCCTCGGTGTGAGAAAAGTTAATCCAGGTAAGTGCTGTCCATAGAACTGCGCCGGTAACCAACGCGCTCGCGGCCGGAACCAGTGAGCCATACTTTACGCTCTTTAGGCCGATGTATGGGGCAACCAATCCAAGGATTGCTGTGTAAATAACAAGGAATGCGATTTCCATTAGGCGATGAATCCAACCCGGCGTGCTTCTTCAACGCCAATCTCAAGGTAAGTAATAGAAGAGGTAGGGATGATGAACTTGCGGCCCTTGCTGTCGCTCAGGGTCAATAGCTTGGCCTCGGCGTTTAGGGCGCCGGCCACGATCTGCTCAATCTCAGCCGCCGACTGGTTGCTCTCGAATGCCAATTCTCTAGGGGAGTCTTTGATTCCGATTCGTACGTCCATGGGCTGCCTTTCGCTCAACTCGTCTAGATTACGACATGTCAGAGGGGTGGGTTATTCTCGGGGCAATGAAGAAATCTCGGGAGCAGCAGACAGCCCAATTTAGAAGGCACGGCGTTGTCGACAACACCGACTCGCTAGAGCTGTCGCCCGGCCAACAAGAAATCGTAAATCTCGGCTTCGAGTCAATCGCGCTCGCGGTTGGCTGGCCTGGCAGCGGCAAAACCACGGCACTAAAGGCTCACTTTCTGCACCTTGCTCGCATGAGTAACCCCGAAAAGCTCCTGGTCATTGCCGCAAACCGAACGGCCGCTGCAAAGTTGCGCGATGAACTCGCCATTGCCTATCAAGGTGCATCGCTGGGGCCGATGGCTCGCACGCTCAGCTCGATAGCATTCTCGATCTTGCGTCACAAAGCACTTCAGGCCGGCGAGCGGTTGCCCGAGTTGGTTAGCGGTTCAGAGCAAGATGTAATTCTCGGTGAAATCATCGAACTAATTGATGCCGGCAAACTTGCGCTGCCAAACTTTCCGAAGCACATCACGACAACTGTCATGGGGCTTTCTGGTTTTCGAAACGAGCTCCGCGATCTCATCGCAGTAGCAATCGAACACTCAATCACCCCTGAGGCGCTGAGCAAGCTTGGCGTCGAAAAGAAGAAGCCTGAGTGGGTTGGTGTTGCCGAGATTTACGGTCACTACCTAGCCGAACTCGCGAAGCCCGAGAATTCTCATCGCTTCGACCCATCGGCACTCTTGATAGAGGCTGCAAAAGTTGTTCGCGAGGGCATCGTTCCCGAGCAACTGAAAAATCAGGTCAAACGAATTCTGGTTGACGACGCGCAAGAACTTACTCCGGCTGCCGTCGACTTGCTTTGGGCGGTCACCGAAATGGGCAAGGGGTTGGCGTTATTTGGTGATCCCGACGTTTCAACTCTCGGCTTCAGAGCCGCCGACCCAGAAGCCATGCATCGATTTGTCGAAGCTTTGGCCAAGCAACGAGGCAAGCCTTTCGTTCAGGTTTACATTCACCCGCAGCACGCAACCCACCCGGCCGACATCGCTGAGGCCATCACCCGCATTACCCCGCGCATTCCGGTTGCCGCTGCAGGCCCGCAGCGTCAGGGCATGAAGCCAGCAGCCTCTGTCGATGCAGAGCCGGCGATCTCGGCACAGGTTTTTGCGCTCCAACAGGAAGAGTCTGGTTGGCTAGCCAATCAACTTCGTTCTATGCACCTAAACGAAGGCATTGCATTCAAAGACATGGCGGTTGTCGCCAGATCTCGAGATGAACTCGAAGAACTCGAAAACGCTTTGGCAGCAGAATCTGTTCCGGTTCGTATAGTTGGCGCACAGTCGGCACTACGAGACGAATTCGGTGCCGTCAGCTATCTGCACCTGGCCGAGCAAGTTTTATCTGACAAAGAAATCACTCCCGAGAAGGCAATTGCGCTTTTGGCTGGGCCAATTGGTGGCTTCGATGCGATCACTCTAAGAAGATTGCGACGTGAACTTCGCAAGCAAGAACTCGATGGTGATGGAACGCGCTCAAGTTCTGAATTGATCGCAAATCTATTCAGCGCTCCAGGCTCAGCAGACACCTTGCCGGGTGATGGCAAGCGTGCCGCAAGATTCATCCGGTTGTTCTTCGAACTGAAAGAAATAGCCGCCGACGAAACCAAAACCATCGAAGACCTGTTGTGGCATGCCTGGGTAAAGAGTGCGCCATCTAAAACCTGGCCAGAACTGGCTCGAGGCATCGAAGAAGTTGCCCTCCAAGCAAGTAGAAACCTCGATTCGGTTGTCGCACTGTTTGCGGCGGCGGCTCGATTTGTCGAACGCAACCCTTCGGCACCGGCAACAGAATTTGTTGAGCAGCAGTTGGCTATGGCCCTGCCAGAAGATTCACTCTCTCTTGCTACGAATCTGAATCACTCGGTTTCGCTGCTAACCCCTTCGGCGCTTATCGGCAAACGCTTTCGTGTGGTTGCCCTTGCGCACATGCAAGAGGGAATCTGGCCGAACCTCAAGCCGCGTTCATCACTTCTTGGTGCGGTCGCGCTCAACCAACTTCAGCGCGAACCAGGGCTTGATCCGAATGTTGACCAGCGAAGTGAACTGCCTGGCGAACTCCGCCTTCTCTACAAGGCTGTCGGCGCTGCTACTGAACGCCTGCTGATTAGCGCCATCGATACCGAAGAAGAGCAGGTTTCACAATTCGTGCGCCTGCTGGTCGGTCGTGACATCGAAACCAACGAATACATCCAAACTCGCCTGACTCTCAGGGGAATGGTCGGGCAACTTCGCCGCGAACTGGTTATGGCTAAAGACGAAGGTCAGCGCAATCACCTCGCCTTACAGCTGGCCCGCCTAGCTGCCGAAGGCGTGCCGGGCGCAACTCCAAGTCAGTGGCACGGACTTATGCCGTTATCGACCACCGAACCGCTTGCCGAACTGCACGCAGCCGAAGACAGTGACAATCGATTGGTGTTGCACCCATCAGAGCTCGACAACTTCGTCAAATGCCCTCTGCACTGGTTCATTGAAGCTCACGGAGGTCGCCAGGCGAACGTCACCACAAAAGTCGGAACGCTGATGCACGAAATTCTCGAGCAGGCCACCGAGTTCACTTATGACTCCTTTGACACAGCTGTCGAGTCAAAGTGGAACAGCCTCGAGTTCGAATCTGAATGGCAGAAGCAGGCAGAACGTCGACGAGTGTCACGAATGATCGTTCGATTGCTCGGCTATCTCGATGAATTCAAACGGGGCGAACGTCGAGTTATCGGCGTCGAAGAGAAGCTCAATTTTGAACTTGCCGGTGCTTGGGTCGACGGCAAAGCCGACCGCATCGAAATCGACGATCAGGGCTTTGTCACCATTGCCGACCTAAAGACCAGTCGCACCGAGGTCAAACAAGACGACACAGATAAGCATCTTCAGTTAGCCGTTTACCAATTGGCTGCGCTCAACGGTGGTTTCAAGCTAAACGGCATTCTCGAATCTGAACCACAGGGCGTCGGGGCAGTCTTGGTGCAAATCGGGCATGACAAAAAAGACAATCTCACCGAACCGATCGTCACCGAACAAACCAGCCTCAAGACCGAGGGCAGCCGCATGGTCGCCGCAATTGAAAACTTTATGACCGAGATCGAAAAGATTACCGAGGGCATGCTTTTGGTCGATGCCGAGGTAACCGCGAACACCGGCCTTCACTGCTACGAGCGAAACCCATATGGTTCTTGCTCGTTGCACCTAATCGAGCAGGTGACCTATGGCGAATAAACACAAATACTCGGCAAATGAAGTTTCGAAGGCGATGGGTGCTGCCTATGACCTAACCGACGAGCAAGTTGACGCCGTTGAGAATGCCTCGGTTACCGAGCCGGCGCTAGTTGTGGCCGGCGCCGGGTCTGGCAAGACCGAGCTCATGTCGGTGCGCGTTCCTTGGCTAGTGGCCAATGGTTACGCGCTTCCGCAAGAAATTCTGGGTCTAACCTTCACCCGCAAGGCTGCGGCCGAACTCTCAAAGCGAGTTTTCGAGAGCCTAGTGAAACTGCGTGATCTCACCGACTTGTGGCCGAAAGATTTGCCAGTCGACTTCACCCCACCAACAATCAGCACCTACAACTCATTTGCCAATGGATTGTTTCGCGACTTTGCATTGCAGCTCGGCTATGAGGCTGATGCCACTCAGCTAACCGATGCAACTCAATTTCAATTGGCTCGCAAGTTTCTCTTTGAGAACGCGGCCGACATCGCACCCGAAATTCTCGAAATCGATTTCAACCCTGAGGCTTTGATCAAGAGCGTCGTAGAAATGTCGCAGACCATGACCGAAAACTTGGTTACCAGCGAAGAAACCACAAACTACCTGACGAGCGTGATTGAACACCTTGATGCTCTGGTGAAGCGAGAAGGCGAATCAATCGATGCCAAGACTGCCAAAGAGGCAATTGAACTGCCTGAAAAATTGCGCAGGACCAAAGTCGTTGCGGTTCTCGCCGAAGCTTTCTTGCACTACAAACTTCGCGAAGGCAAAATCGATTATTCAGATCAGGTTGGATTGGCCGAACGAGCCGTTCGCGAATTGCCACAGGTAGCCGAGCGCGAGCGCGCCGCCTTCAAACAAGTTTTGCTCGATGAATATCAAGACACTTCTTATCTGCAGACTCGCTTGCTTGCCGGCCTCTTCAAAGATCACCCGGTGTTTGCCGTTGGCGACCCAAATCAAAGCATTTACGGCTGGCGCGGAGCTAGCGCATCAAATTTGAGCGAATTTTCAACCGATTTCAGCAGCAAGAAAATCGAGCAATTCAAGTTGAGCACCAGTTGGCGCAACCCCTCGGGCGTTCTGAATCTCGCAAATCACTTGGCGTCACCCTTGTCACAGGCGCCGGCTTACCTAAGCGCAGAAGCCGCAGCAATCGTGTCAAACCTCGAAGTAGTTACCTTGAAACCCGCACCGGGCGCTGGGGTTGGCCAGGTCGACATCGAATTTGAGCAGAACCTAGACGACGAGGCAGCCGCCGTCGGCAAATGGTTCAGTGACCGATTTGAAGAGCCCTCTCGAAACGAAAAGGGCGGTCAGACTGCGGCACTCTTGCTGAGCAAGCGCGCAACCATGCAGAAATTCATCCGTGCCTTGCAAGAGGCAGGTCTCGAAGTTGAGGTCGTCGGCATTGGTGGGTTGCTCGAGATGCCAGAAATCGCAGACATTCGCTCTGCGCTTTCGGTTCTGGTGAATCCCGAATCAGGAACCGAACTAATTCGCCTGCTAACCGGTTCACGCTGGCGCATCGGTGCCCGCGACATCAACGAGCTATTCAAGTTCGCCAAGAAACTAAATAGACGATTGAAAACCAAAGAGCAGCGATTGCTCGCAGATGGTCAAGAAGAGACCATTTCAATTGTCGATGCACTCGATCGATTCAACGACGAAAAAGAAATCGAAAACCACAACATAAGCGAAGAAGGTGTCGAGCGACTAAAGCAGGCAGCAAAGCTGTTCGCAGACATGCGCAAGAGAATTGGCTTGCCTCTTCCTGAGTTGGTTCGAGCTATCGTGGCCGAACTTTGGCTAGATATCGAACTCATGGCAAACCCATCTCGTCGCCACCCGATGATTCACATCAACGAATTTGTTTCAGTAGTTTCTAATTTTGCAGCTGGCAATAACTCGGCATCGGTTTCAAACTTGCTCGACTACCTGAAGTTTGCAGAGGGTCGTGAAAAACTTGAAGCGCCGCGCGCCAAGCCGCAAAACCGTGTTGTGCAGGTTTTGACAATTCACGGTGCGAAGGGTCTCGAGTGGGATTACGTCGCGATTCCACGCATGGTCAACGGCGATCTGCCAACTGGCCCAACGCCAGGCGTTGGTTATTACGGCTGGATGGCAACCGGCAAGCTTCCGTATGCGCTTCGCGGTGATCACCGCACCCTGCCTGGGGCAGAGCTGCTTGCCGCCAGAAGCGCCGCCGAAGTAACGACCATTGTGAATGAATTCAAAGAAGGCGTAAAAGAGATGGAGGGCGCCGAAGACCGACGAGTCATGTACGTCGCAATTACCCGCCCTCGACACGCACTGCTGCTATCGGGCAGCTACTGGAAGCCAACCGCAGCAACCAAGCGCCCTTCGGCGCAGAAGCCGTCGGACTACCTAATCGAGGTTTTGGACTGTGCCGATTCGCCGGTCGACCCTAATTTCGAGTTGCCGGCAAAGGCATCAGATAAGCCAGAGCTTCTCAAGTCAGACGAGATTGAGGTTTGGCCAAGACCGATTTTCGGAAAAAAGACCGCTCAACGCATCGAAGATGCCGCTCAGCGAGTGCTCGCCGTTGACCCGAAAGTTATTCCTGCCACTGTCGATAACTCTCAGACCGCAGAGTTGATCTCTCGTCTGCTTCAAGAGCGAGACGTTCAAAACGAACAGCGCAAGTCGGTCGATTTTCCGGTGCGCATACCGGCATCTCGCTTCAAGGAGTTTTTAGAAGATCTAGGTGGGGTTGCCGATTCGTTCCTGCGCCCGATGCCGAGCCAGCCATTCGCACAATCTCGCCGAGGAAATCTCTTTCACACCTGGGTCGAAAAGAAGTTCGCGCCAACCGTTTCAATGTTCGACGATGAAGATCTGAAGATTGAAGAAGTCGACCTTGACGACGCTGAAGGCTTTGTTTCAATCGAAGAATTGCAGGCTAATTTCGACAATTCGAAATATGCCGCAATGACGCCTATTGCTCTTGAGCAAGAAATCCAGCTAACCATTGGCGAGAACACATTCATCTGCAAGATGGATGCAATTTATCCAGATGGCGATGGAGTCGAAATCGTCGACTGGAAAACCAACAAGCCGCCAACCGAAAAAGACGACCTCTATCGACGCTCGTTGCAGCTTGCGCTATACCGCCTGGCATATGCAGAGTTCAACAAGATGCCAATCGAAAAGGTTAAAGCAAGCTTCTTCTTTGTGGGCGACAACGAAATTGTTAGCCCAGAGCTAATTCTCGGAAAGGCTCAGATTCTTGAAGCCTGGAACGAAGTGCTAGAGCAGGTCGTCTAAAAGAGGTCTTCGTCTTTGACGATCTCTAGCGGCTTGGTCTTATCGTCAGGTTCTGCAGACGAAAAGTCGGCCTCGCGAACCTCAACCACCTCAACGATTTCAATCTCTTCAGCCACTGAAGCGGTGTCGTAACCGTAGTCATCGCTAGAGGCTTCTGGCTGCTCAATGAAACTGATGGTCTGCACGATTTGCGGGGCAGCAGCAACTTCTGAAAGCGAAGGCAGGTTGCCCTCGGCCAATTCGGTTGCCAATTCGTTCAAGGCCTTGACGGCATCCTCGACGATGCTGACATCTTTCACCGCATAGCCGTGAAGCATCCAACGCACCCAGTCAAGCTCTGAATAAAGCACAGCACGACGAGCAATGTTCGAGTCTGCACCCGATCGTGCCAACTGATAGTTCAACAAAATCGAGTCGACAAGCTCTTGGTTCTCGCCAGCCAGCCAAGCGAAGTCGAGTGCCGGGTCGTTTAACTGCACTTTCTTGAAGTCGAGAACGCCGTTGATCACGCCACCTGCTTCGAGCAACGTATCGTGACCGAGTGATCCGTGCACAACGGTCGGCTGATATTTGAAAAGCGAAACATCCGAGAGAGCATCTTCCCAACGCTGCAGCAACGTCACCGGAATCTGACCGGTCTGCATCGCGCGATCGACTTCGGCCGTGCGAAGGCGAATGTTCTCGGCGGGGCTGAACTCTGAAAGGCCATTGTTCTGAACCAACTCAATCGGCAACGAGTGAATAGCCGCAATGGTTCTAGAAATGCTTTGGGCCAGTGAGCTCGCTGGCGAGAGTCGCCGGGTGTCGACCTTGTTGCCATCGACATACTTGAAAACTAAAACGCGATTGCCGGTTTGAATCTCGCGGGTCTCGCCGACGGCCTGGGGAATATCAAAGCCAAGGCGGCTTCTAAAGCTAGAGAGGCTCTTGAGCACCTGGAGTTCGAGTTCAAGTTCGGTGCCAGCGGCTGGAGTGATTGGAACGCGAACTACGTAATGCTCATTGTTGACGTCGGTAAGCAAGGCGGCATCAAAGTTGCCACCGG
>CANGGA010000043.1 GCA_947453285.1 Microbacteriaceae bacterium
AATCGATACATCACTGGTCGTCAATTGCCAGACAAGGCCATCGACCTAATCGATGAAGCCGCTTCACGCCTGCGCATGGAGATTGACAGCGCACCGGTTGAGATTGACGAGCTTCGTCGTTCGGTTGATCGTTTGAAGCTCGAAGAACTTGCTCTTGCAAAAGAAAAAGATGCTGCGTCAAAAGACCGTCTCGAAAAATTGCGCGAAGAACTTGCCACCAAGAGCGATGATTTGAAAATTCTTTCTGCTCGCTGGGAGACCGAGCGCGCAGAACTAAACAAGATTGGTGACTTGAAAACCAAACTTGATTCACTTCGCATCGAGGCTGAACGAGCACAGCGCGAAGCAAATCTCGAAAAGGCTTCGAAGTTGCTCTATGCAGAAATTCCTGCACTCGAAAAACAACTCGCAGTCGCAGAGCAGAGCGAAGGCGACAACCAAGATCGAATGGTCAATGACCAAGTAGGCGAAGATGACATCGCCGCTGTAGTGAGTGCATGGACAGGCATTCCAACCGGGCGCTTGCTTGCTGGCGAATCGCAAAAACTTCTCAATTTAGAAAACGAACTTGGCAAGCGCCTAATCGGTCAGAAGCGTGCCGTGAAAGCGGTGAGCGATGCAGTTCGCAGAACTAAGGCAGGCATCAGCGACCCAGATCGACCAACCGGTTCGTTCTTGTTTCTTGGGCCAACCGGCGTCGGCAAGACCGAGCTAGCCAAGTCGCTCGCCGACTTCTTGTTCAACGACGACAAGGCCATGGTTCGAATCGACATGAGCGAATATGGCGAGAAGCACAGCGTCAGTCGCCTGCTCGGTGCTCCTCCGGGCTACATCGGCTATGAAGAAGGTGGCCAACTTACCGAGGCGGTGCGCCGTCGTCCATATTCGGTGGTCTTGCTCGACGAGGTCGAAAAGGCCCACCCGGAGGTCTTCGACGTGCTGCTTCAGGTGCTCGATGATGGCCGCCTCACCGACGGCCAGGGTCGAACCGTTGACTTCAGAAACGTGATTTTGATCATGACCTCAAACCTCGGTTCGCAGTTGCTAATTGATCCGGAGTTCACCGACGAAGAGCGCCGCGAGGGAGTGATGCACATCGTTCGCAGCCACTTCAAGCCGGAGTTCTTGAACCGCCTCGACGACATCGTGATTTTCAGCGCTCTAGATAGAAGTGAGCTTGGGCAGATTGTCGAGCTCAACATTGATCGTCTAAGCGAACGTTTAGCCGAGCGCAGACTGCAGTTGGCGGTAACCCCTGCCGCCCGTGCTTGGTTGGCAGACCACGGATTCGACCCGGTCTATGGCGCTCGCCCACTTCGCAGACTTATGCAGCAGCAGATTGATGACCAGTTGGCAAACCTTTTGCTGGCCGGGGCCATCCATGATGGATCGCTCGTTCGGGTCGATGTGGCTGCCGACGGCGTGCAACTGATTGTTGAACCTGGCGAAGACACCCTCACCGCCTAAGCCTGTTTGAAAAGTCTGCCGCTTGGCTAAACTTTTCAGCATGTCTGAAAACAACTCAACTCGTTCATATGGCCAGGGAGCTCAAGGGGAAGCCGCCGCACCAACGGCAACTAAGGCAAACTTTCTAACTCGTCTGCGCTACAACTTCGACAACTCAATCGCCAAGGGCGGCGCTTTTGTTGGCTACATGTTCGCGGCGATGATCGTGCTTTCGATCATTGTCGTGCTCATCAAGTACGTGCTCTACGCGGCACCATTCCTCTACACCGGCGATCCACTGCCGGCACCAAACTTCGAGACCTTCTGGGGATCGTTTGCTACCTTGCTCGGTCACGGTGGTGAAGCAACTTGGGCTGATCGAATTGTCGGCGTGCTCTACTGGGCAATCACAGTTGCAATCGCAGGTAGCGTCACCGGTTTCATCGTCGGTGCTATTCAGCGTGCATTTGCAACTCTTCGAAAAGGCAAGTCGCCGGTTGTCGACAACGGCCACACCCTTATCCTCGGTTGGTCGAACCGCGTGTTCCCAATCTTGAAAGAGCTTGCAGTCGCAAACGCTAACGTGCGCAAGCCGCTCGTCGTAATTTTCTCAACCAATACTCGTGACTTCATGGAAGACGAAATCGCGTCACGCGCAGAAGGACTTGGCAACCTCAAGGTGGTAACTCGCACCGGAGACCCAACGAACCCTGGTGACCTAAAGCGCACCAACATTTCAAATGCAAAGTCGGTCATCATTCTTGACAGCGACGACTCGGGCGATGCAACCGTCGTCTCAACGGTGCTTGCGGTTAAGGCCGTAAACGCTAACCCAACTTTGCCGATTATTGCCGAAGTTGACGATGTTTACACCGCCGAGGCCTTGCAAACCGCAACCAACGGCCAGGTAATTTCTGTTCGCTCACACGATGTCATTGCCCGTGTTACCGCACAAGCGTCACGTCAGCCAGGTCTAGCAGCCGTAACTCTCGACTTGCTCGACTTCGACGGCGACGAGATTTACTTTCAGAACGTGCCAGCACTCGCGGGCAAAACCTACGCTGACGCACTTCTTGCCTTCAACGAGGCATCTGTCATCGGTTTGGTAGATGAAAAGGGCAACACCCAGATCAACCCAGCGCAAAAGACCAAGCTCACCGCAGGAAGCAAGATAATCGCGATTGCCGAAGATGACGACAAGGTTGTCTATACCGGCACCCGAGACGATCTCGGCAAGTTGAAGCCGCTAAACACCAAGGCAATCACCCGCAAAGCTGAGCACCTTTTGGTTATTGGTTGGTCGTCTATGGGTCGCTCGGTTCTAACCGAACTAGCGCAGTTCTTGCCAAAGGGCTCGTCGATTCACATCGTCGCCCAGAACAAGTTCGTCGCACCTGCAGAACTTGCCGACCTTAAGTTCGGAAACATCAAGGTCAGCTTTGCTTCGGTGAACGGTGACATCGACGAACTAATCGCTGCCGCTTCTGCAAAGAAGTACAACGAGGTAATCATCCTTGGCTACCGCAATGCAATTAGTCAGTCTGAAGCCGACGCCCAGACCATGTTGACCATGCTGCAGATGAACCAGTTGTTCATGGCTGATGGCAACGGCGTTGAGCCAACTCGCTTGGTTGCCGAAATTCTCGACTCACGCAAACAAGAGCTCGCTCGTGTTGCCGTCGCAGATGACTTGGTAGTTAGCGACAACTTGGCAGCGCTGATGATTGCACAGATCTCTGAGAACCCTGCGCTTGCGCCGGTATTCGAAGACCTCTTCGATGCAGACGGCGCTGCGATCAACACCAAGCCTGTCGATCACTACGTGGCCCTTGGCAAAGAAGTTAGCTTCGGCGAACTAGTTGCGCTTGGTCGCGGTCACAACGAATCGGTGATTGGCTACCGTATTGCAAAGCACGTGCCTGGAGATGCATCCACCGGCGTTCGCTTGAACCCAAATAAGAATTCAACGTTCAAGCCAGCAGCAGGCGACAGCCTCATCGTTATTGGAGATGTCGAATAGCTTCTCTTGGTAAACAAGCAGTGAAAGCCGCCGATGTTAAGAAAGCATTGGCGGCTTTCGCTTCGCCTGCCAAGGCGATTGACTTGCAGTGGTTTTTTAAAACTGGACCAGGTGAATATGGCGAAGGCGATCAATTCATAGGCGTAACGGTTCCAAATTGTCGCAAGGTCGCCGCACAGTTTTCGTTTCTGTCAATCGAAGAAATCATTTTGCTTGGGCAGTCACCAATTCATGAACATCGACATTGCGCGCTCGTCATCCTTGTGAATCAGTTCGATAAATCTAAAGACGAAAAATTGCGCAAGCAACTGTTCGACACCTGGATGAAATTGCTTCGAGCCGGATACATCAACAACTGGGATCTAGTCGACGTCTCTGGTCACCGAATCGGAGCGTGGCTCGTTGGCCGCACAGATGCTCTCACCTTTCTCGAGAAGCTAGCCCGCTCGAAGAAACTATGGGAGCGCCGCGCAGCAATCATTTTCACGTTTGCGTTCATGCGGGCAGGCAGCCTCGACGAGTCGCTAGAAATCGCCGAATTGCTAGTCGACGACGAACATGACCTGATTCACAAGGCGGTTGGCTGGGTAATGCGCGAGGTTGGCAAGCGAGACATCGAGGTGTTGCGAGCCTTCTTGCACGCCCATGCGGCCACAATGCCTCGAACCATGCTTCGCTATGCGATTGAGAAGATGGGCGAGAGCGAACGTAAGCGGTGGCTCGCGGTGAAAGCCAGCCGCTAGTTAGTCGATGTCGACGACCACCGGAACGTGGTCGCTCGGACCTTCGCCCTTGCGCTCATTGCGGTCGATGACGGCATTGGTAACGCGATCTGCAAAGGGCTCAGAACCGAGGATGAAGTCGATACGCATGCCCTCGTTCTTCGGAAACCGAAGCTGCTGGTAGTCCCAGTAGGTGTAACCCTCAGGAATTCGCTCGCGAACGACGTCTTTCAGCCCGATTTGTTCAAACGCCTCAAATGCCTGACGTTCAGCCGGGGTCACGTGGGTTTGCCCCGCGAAAAAGTCAATGTCCCAGACATCCGTGTCTCGCGGGGCAATGTTGAAGTCACCCATGATAGCGAGCGGTTGGTCTGGCTCGTGCTCGACCCACTCGGCAACGTTGCCGGCAAGGCGGTCGAGCCACTCTAGCTTGTATGAGTAGTGCGGGTCGTCGATGGCGCGACCGTTAGGCACGTATAGGCTCCAGAGCCGCACTCCATCGAAGGTGGCGCCAATTGCGCGGGCCTCTTCTGCTAAATCTTTGCCGAAGCCAGGCATGCCGCTGAATCCGATTTCAACATCTTCGGCCTCAATGCGGCTGGCGAATGCAACGCCGTTCCATTGATTGAGACCGTGCAGAGTGACTTTGTAGCCGAGGTCTTCGAAGGGCTGATAAGGAAACTGATCTGGCTTGCACTTGATCTCTTGCATTGCAAGCACGTCGGTTTGCGAACGCTCGAGCCAGTCGGTAACTCGACCGACTCGGGTTCGAATCGAGTTGACGTTCCAGGTGGCGATGCGCATTGGTTAAACTTAACGCATGACCTCAGCACAGCATTCGCGACTTGTCGAACTCATCAAAGAACTCGCAGTCGTGCACGGCCGCGTGACTCTTTCGAGCGGGCTTGAAGCCGACTATTACGTTGACCTTCGTCGCGCGACTTTGCACCACGAGGCGGCGCCACTTATTGGCCAGGTCATGCTCGACATGCTCGACGCCGCTGGAATCACAGACTTCGAAGCAGCCGGAGGCCTAACCATGGGAGCAGACCCGGTTGGCACCGCAATAATGCATCAGGCTGCAGCGCGAGGTCGCAAGATCGATGCATTCGTTGTTCGCAAGGCCGCCAAGGCTCACGGCATGGGTCGACAGGTTGAAGGTCCAGACGTAAAGGGTCGCAAGGTCATCGTGGTCGAAGACACTTCAACAACCGGTGGCTCACCGCTCACAGCGGCTCAGGCTCTTGAAGAAGCTGGCGCAATTATCGTGGCAGTAGCAACCGTGGTTGATCGCGATACAGGAGCGCAGAAGGTCATCGAAGACGCCGGTTACCGCTACCTAAGCGCAGTGACCCTCGACGACCTAGGACTTCGCTAAAAAATCGGCAACCCGCTCGTCGAGTCTGTGAGAATAGAGCCATGACTTCACATACTCAGACAGCAACCATGCACACTAACCACGGCGCCATCAAGATCAACTTGTTTGGCAACGAAGCCCCGGTAACCGTCAAGAACTTCGTTGACTTGGCAACCGGCGAGAAGACCGGAAAGCCTTTCTACAACGGCGTTATCTTTCACCGCATCATCAGCGGCTTCATGATTCAGGGCGGCGACCCAACCGGCACCGGCAGCGGTGGCCCTGGCTATAACTTCGACGACGAGCCTCACCCAGATCGCCACTTCAACGAGCCTTACATGCTCGCCATGGCTAACGCCGGCAAGAACTTCGATGGCTCGGGCACAAACGGTTCACAGTTCTTCATCACAGTTGCACCGACCCAGTATTTGCACGGCAAGCACACCGTTTTCGGAGAAGTTGCAGACGAAGAATCTCGCAAGGTTGTCGACAAGATTGCCAACGTCAAGACTCGCCCTGGTGACCGACCAGTCGAAGACGTTGTGATCGAATCAATCTCTTTCGAGTAACTAGATGACCTGCTACCGACACCCCGACCGCGAGGCATTCGTTCGTTGCCAGCGCTGCGAGCGATTTATTTGCCCAGCGTGTCAGGTCGAGGCTTCAGTTGGTTTTCTTTGCCCGGATGACGCCGGTGGCACACCTAAACAGGTGAGCCGCCAGCGTTCTCGCGCATTGAGCCTTGGCAGACCGCAGGTAACTCTCACGCTCATCGCCATCAACGTTGTGGCTTGGTTAGTAGAAATTTCTCCAGTTGGTCAACTTTTTCAGGCCTACTTTCAGCTGCTTCCGGTTAACGTGCCAATCGCGCCTTGGCAGTTAATCACGGGTGGTTTCTTGCACGACCCGAGCAGTCCGTTGCACATTTTGTTCAACATGTATTCGCTTTACATCTTTGGTCAAGTGCTCGAACCGATGCTTGGTCGCGCACGCTTTTTAGCGCTCTACTTGATTTCGCTATTCGCCGGTTCGCTCGCGGTTATTTGGTTCGGTGCATCGATGATTCCAACTGTCGGTGCATCCGGTGCAATCTTTGGTCTCATGGGCGCATACTTTGTGGTGTTGCGCAGCCTCGGTCAGCAGTCGAGTCAGTTGCTCGGGTTGATCGCAATCAACCTAGTCTTCACGTTCATCAACATCAACACGATCTCGTGGCAGGCACACATTGGTGGTTTAGTTGGCGGCGCGGCAGTGGCATTTATCTATGCGAAGACCAGAAACGCTAGTCAAAATGGCATGCAAAAGTTAGCGCTAATTTCATTGGTTGCTGTTCTGGTGCTGTTTGCGGTGCTTAGAATTCCGCAGCTAAATCTTTACTAGAAATTACTTCCAGCGAGTCGACATCATGAAGCCGACCATCGCGATGCCGAAGCCAATCAAGATGTTCCAGTTCTTTAGGTCAAGCGGCTTAGTAGCGGCACCTAGAGGATACTGAGCCTCGGTCACGTAGAAGGTGATGATCCAAGCGAAGCCGAGAAGCATGAAACCGAACATCACTGGCTTAAACCAAACTGGGTTTGGAGCGTCTTCTCTTGATGCGCTCTCTGAACGAGCAGGCTTGCTTGGCTTCTTCTTTGCGTCTGACATAGCCACAATTCTATTAGTTAGGCTTAACGTCTCATGACAAAAATCTTGGTGCTCGACAACTACGACAGCTTCGTTTACACGCTAAACGGCTATCTGCAGCAGCTTGGCGCCGAGACCGAGGTGTTGCGAAACGATGCAGTTTCTGCAGCCGAGCTGCCAGCGCTGATGGCCAAGTATGACGCGGTTTTGATCAGCCCGGGCCCGGGAACCCCAGCCGATGCCGGCCTCAGCATCGCCACTGTGAAACAGGCACTGCAGACCGGGCAGTCGGTGTTCGGTGTCTGTCTCGGGCACCAAGCAATTGCTGAGGCCATGGGCGCGACAGTAACCAGCGCCGAAGAACTAATGCACGGAAAAACCTCAAAGGTGAGTCACGACGATTCGTTGGTTTTCAAGAACGTGCCACAGCCTTTTACCGCCACCCGTTATCACTCACTCGCAGTGGTTGACTCGACGGTTCCAGAAGACTTAATCGTCACAGCTCGCACCGCCGGCGGAATCATCATGGCAATTCAACACGCATCCAAGCCGATTTATGGAGTTCAGTTTCACCCAGAAAGCGTTTTGACCGAAAGCGGTTATCAAATGTTGGGCAACTGGCTTGAGAGCATCGGTCTCACCGGAGCCGCAGAGCGCGCAAAGTCGCTCAGCCCAATGGTTAAGTTCTAACTAGTTCTAGTTAGTTATTGCACGCAACGTAAAGCACAATTGCCGACTTCTGGTTGGTGAGTCCGGCAGGTATCGACTGGTCTTGAACGATTGTTCCCTGAGTGCCACTGCATGAGTTCTTAGTCGTAATGCTCACAGTCAACTGAACGTCAGGTGCGGTTAGCAACGAACGAGCATCGTCAATCGAAAGATTGCGCACGTCTGGCACTAACACCTTGCCATTTGAAATTACAAGATTCACCGTTGTGCCAGGAGCAACCTGAGCGTTTGGCAACGGGTCGCTTGCAGTTACCTG
>CANGGA010000044.1 GCA_947453285.1 Microbacteriaceae bacterium
ATTGTGCTGCTATTGCTAACCCAGACCTGGTTCTCTGTATCGATGGCACCCAACGGCACTGCCGTCTCTCTCGGAGACTTCGATGGCGCAACAACCTATCCGGTGGCAATGCCAATAACGCTCTTGGTTATCGCATCGACACTCGTAGCCACAATATCGACTTCAATCACCAGGGCAATCGCTCTCGGCATCGGTGCGGTTGCGTCGCTTATGGCAGTCGCTGTGGTGTTGCCTCAGGTTGCGACAAAATCTATAGCGTCTCTCGATCAGCAACTCGACCGGCTCACCGGAATCGCGAACACCCACGGAATTTCGGAATTGAACATCGTCTCGGCTAACAGCCCTTGGTTCTGGGCCGTGGCACTCATTGCCAATGCTCTCTGGTTGTCAGCAGCCATCGTATGGTCTAGGCAGTGGCAACAACGGGATCGCTCGGCCACCCGAACGAACACCAGCGCAGGCAAATCTAAGGCGGCTCAAGCTTCGCCAATCGAGCTCTGGGATGACCAGCGCAGTTAGAATTAAGCAGTTCGAGAGGAATCCATCCATGTCAGCAAACAACACAGAACTTGGCCACGGCGACACAGTAGCAGCCTGGACCACAGTCACCGCCTTGATGCTCGCGTCTGTCGCGGCAACCGCTGGAGTTTGGTTCGAAAGCTCACTTGCAATCATCGCCGGAGCCGTTTTGGCTGTTGCCGGTTTGGCATCTGGCTACGTTCTTAAGAAGGCCGGTTACGGCAAGGGCGGCAGCAAAACCAAGAGCGCACACTAGTGCTCGAAGGGCTCTATGCCGGATCGCTCGAGGATGCGGCAGCGCGCGAGTCATTGCTCGACATTATTTCGCTAGAACGACTTGCACTAGCTCAAACCGAACCACTCGATGCGTTGCGTCACCTCGCTAAATCGTCAACCATCAAGATTTTGGCCGAGGTCAAACGAGCTAGTCCATCTCGGGGAGATCTTGCTCAAATTTCAGACCCGGCCGCCCTGGCAGAGACATATGCATACTCGGGGGCGAGCGCTATTTCGGTGCTAACCGAGCAGCGAAAATTCAAGGGCTCACTCGAAGACCTGCGCGAAGTTCGGGCGCGAGTCGCAGTTCCGGTCTTGCGAAAAGATTTCATCGCAAACGAATACCAGATACTCGAAGCGAGGGCGGCTGGAGCAGATATCGTTCTGCTAATCGTTGCGGGTCTCGCACAGAAACGACTTCTTAAACTCAAGAACTTCATTGAACAGTTGGGCATGACCGCATTCGTCGAGACCCATAACGCCGATGAGGTGAAGTTTGCCGTTGACGCCGACGCCAGACTGCTTGGCGTAAACGCTCGAGACCTAAGCACTTTCGAAACCGATAGAAATCTGTTCTCAACGTTGGTGCACCTCATACCGTCAGAAACAATCAAGGTCGCTGAGAGCGCTGTTCGCAACCTAGATGACGTTCGTCACTACCGAGAGGCCGGGGCAGACGTGGCATTGGTTGGCGAGACATTGGTAATGGGCGATGCCGCAAAATTGCTCTCGGAATTTACAGCGGTCTAGGCAACTTAGGATTTATGTCATGACCAAGCTGAGAGATCAAGAAGGGCCATACTTCGGTGAGTATGGTGGCCGCTTCGTGCCCGAGTCACTCATTGCGGCGCTTGATGAGCTTGATCAGACTTACCAGCAAGCCAAGAACGACCCAACCTTTGAGGCCGAATTGGCCGAGCTTCACCGCACCTACACGGGGCGGCCATCCATCATTACCGAGGTCAAGCGGTTCGCCGAACATGCCGGTGATGTTCGCATCTTTCTTAAGCGTGAAGATCTAAACCACACGGGTTCACACAAGATCAACAACGTTCTCGGCCAAGCCCTGCTCGCAAAACGAATGGGCAAGAAGCGCATCATCGCCGAAACCGGCGCAGGTCAGCACGGAGTTGCATCTGCTACCGCGGCTGCGCTTTTTGGCCTCGAATGCGTCGTTTACATGGGTGAGGTAGACACCGAGCGACAGGCACTCAACGTCGCACGCATGCGTCTGCTTGGTGCCGAGGTAGTCGCGGTCACCTCTGGCAGCCGAACACTGAAAGATGCAATTAACGAAGCACTTCGCGACTGGGTTGCAAACGTTGAAACCACACACTACCTGCTTGGCACGGTTGCAGGTCCGCATCCGTTTCCAACTATGGTTCGAGATTTTCACAGCGTTATCGGCATCGAGGCGCGTCAGCAAATGCTTGACGAGTTCGGTTTCTTGCCAGACGCTCTAGCTGCCTGTGTCGGCGGCGGTTCAAACGCAATCGGTCTGTTCCACGCATTTCTCGATGACGAATCGGTTTCTCTCTATGGTTTCGAAGCGGCCGGCGATGGCATGCACACAGATCGTCACGCTGCCACTTTGAACTTCGGCAGACCAGGAGTGCTACACGGAGCGAAGAGCTACATGCTTCAAGACGAGGATGGCCAAACCATCGAAAGCCACTCGATCTCTGCAGGACTCGATTATCCGGGTGTTGGTCCTGAACATTCCTGGCTGAAAGACCTCGGGCGCGCAAACTATCGCGGCATCAGCGACGACGAAGCGATGCAGGCTCTTCGCCTACTTTCGCAAACCGAGGGAATCATTCCGGCGATTGAAACTGCTCACGCTCTCGCCGGAGCGCTCAAGCTCGGCAAAGAACTAAAGCCAGGGTCGAGCATTCTGATTAACCTAAGCGGTCGCGGCGATAAAGACATGGAAACCGCAGCCAAATATTTCGGGCTGATCGGCTAACCATGAACTTCGAAAGCAAAACCGCAACCGCGCTCGCCAACAACCGCGCGGCAGGCAAGGCCTCGCTAATTGGATACTTTCCCGTCGGTTATCCAAATCTCGAAACTTCGATCGATGCTGCGATTGCCATGTGTCAGAACGGAGTTGACGTTCTCGAGCTTGGTGTTCCGTATAGCGACCCGGTCATGGATGGCGTCGTCATTCAAGAGGCCACAGTAGAGGCCCTGCAAAATGGCTTCAAGTTGAGTCAGACCTTTGAGGCAGTTCGACGAATCACCGAAGCAGTAGACACTCCGGTCTTAGTGATGACCTACTGGAACCCGGTGATGCAGTTTGGTGTTGAGCGTTTCGCAAAGCAACTAACCGAGGCCGGGGGAGCCGGGCTCATCACACCAGATTTAATTCCGGATGAGGCTGCCGAATGGCTTGCTGCTTCAGACGAATTTGAACTAGACCGCGTTTTTCTGGCTACGCCAACTTCGAGCGCCGAGAGAATGCAGCGCGCTTGTGAACTAAGCCGAGGATTCGCCTATGCCGTCTCAACCATGGGCATTACCGGGGCGCGAACCGAAGTCGACAAGCTGGCTCGAGATGTTGTCGACAAGATTCGCAAAACTGAGACCAAGCAAAACGCTGCCGTTGGAATTGGTATCTCAACCGCAGATCAGGTGCTTGAAGTGAATGAATATGCAGACGCCGCTATCGTCGGTTCTGCATTCGTCAAGGCGTTTCAAAACGGAGGCATAGCCGGTCTCATTGCCAAAGTTAAAGAACTCGACCCAAAGAAGTAGGAACCGATGAGAATCTTGAAAAGCATTCCGAGCCCAACGATTTCATATTTTGATCTTGGTCCACTGCGCGTGCACTTCTATGCACTGTTCATTTTGGCTGGCATAGCTTTTGCCGTATGGCTAGGCAATCGCAGATTCAAATCGCGTGGTGGCAACGCAGGAGCGATTCTCGACATCGCACTCTGGGCGGTGCCATTTGGAATTATTGGTGGTCGTTTATATCACGTGATTACTCACGCCGACTTCTATTTTCACGAAGGAGCCAATCTCTCAAAGGTCTTTGCCGTTTGGGAGGGTGGGCTAGCTATTTATGGCGCATTGCTGTTCGGCACACTAGGAGCCATTCTCGGCGCTCGATCTGCCGGCATTCGATTTCTTTCTTTCGCCGATGCAATCGCACCAGGCGTGATTGTCGCCCAGGCCATCGGTCGACTGGGCAACTACTTCAACAATGAACTATTCGGATTACCCACCGACCTGCCTTGGGGCCTCGAGATCTCGGTTAACAACGACGCATACCCGGCCGGGCTGCCTGCCGGTGTGCTGTTTCACCCAACCTTTTTGTATGAAATCATTTGGAACCTGTTCGGCTTTGCCATGCTTCTCTTGCTCGACCGACGCTTCAACCTGCGTTGGGGTCGCCTTTTTGGATCATATCTCGCTATTTATTCACTTGGGCGGGCATTCATCGAGAGCATCAGGATCGACCCAAGCGACTACTATTTCGGGCTAAGAACCAACGTTTGGTCGGCAATTTTCGGCATTGCCGTCGGTCTCGTCCTGATTTGGTGGTCACGCAGAACCCACACTGGCCTCGAGACCTCGGTCTATCTAGCCGGACGCGAACCAAAATTTGAGCAAAACGGCGACTGGTATGAAGGCCAGCCCGAAAACTCTGATGCGTTAGACTCAGAAAGCACCAAAGCCGCAGCATCTGACTCAAAGAGCTAGCGGAAAGCGCCACAAGCGCGGCATTTCAATTTTGTTCTCGCTCTGCGAGCCACTTTGGGCCAAGGATGTCCCTCTAATTCTTAGATTGGAGTCTGGCATGCCCGCACTATCGCCATTTGCGAAGTTCAACACTGCGCCTGCCGCAACCGGACTCTACGACCCATCCCGCGATCGCGATGCCTGCGGACTCGCTATGGTTGCAACCTTGCGTGGCACTGCCGGCCACGACATTATCGAAACCGCCCTCAACGCACTGAGAAACCTCGAACACCGTGGTGCGGTTGGATCAGACGCCGGAACCGGCGACGGTGCGGGAATACTTTCGCAGATGCCAGATGCATTTCTGCGGGCGGTAACCGATTTTGAATTGCCCGCAAAGGGCCTCTATGGAGCGGGTCTCGTCTTTCTTGATGCAGAAGATTCGGTTCGTCTCGAGTCTGCTTTCGCAAACCTAGCCATCGAAGAATCTCTGGTGGTTCTCGGTTGGCGCGATGTTCCAGTTCGACCAGAGGTGCTCGGCGATCTAGCTAGAGCAGCCATGCCGCTAATTCGCCAGGTTTTCGTTGGTAGCAACGATGATGCAAACGGAATGGAACTTGAACGCAGACTTTTCCGTCTTCGCAAGCGAAGCGAAAGAACTCTTGGCGCCTATCATCCTTCGCTTTCTTCGCGCACCATCGTCTACAAGGGCATGGTCACCACCCTGCAGTTAGAGCCGTTTTATCCAGACCTCAGCGACGCCCGATTCGAGTCGACGCTTGCTCTCGTGCATTCACGATTCTCGACAAACACTTTTCCGTCTTGGCCGCTTGCTCATCCGTTCAGAATGATTGCGCACAACGGCGAGATCAACACCGTAAAGGGAAACCGCAACTGGATGCGCGCCCGCGAATCGCAACTGAGCTCGGCTGCGCTTGGCGACATAAAGCAGTTGACCCCAATCATTACGCCCGATGGCAGTGACTCCGCCTCGTTCGACGAAGTATTAGAGCTGCTCTACATGGCTGGCCGCTCTTTGCCGCACGCGATGATGATGATGATTCCCGAGGCCTGGGAGAAACAGAGCGACATCGACGCTGCACGCAAGAATTTCTACGAGTACCACTCAATGTTGATCGAACCGTGGGATGGTCCGGCCGCCGTGGTCTTCACTGACGGCTCGCTGGTTGGCGCAACCCTAGACCGAAACGGACTTCGTCCGGGTCGCTACGTCATCACCGACGACGGTTTAGTTGTGCTCGCTTCTGAAATTGGTGTCGCAGACATTGATCCGAGCAAGATCGTTCGCAAGGGTCGCCTGCAACCAGGCAAGATGTTCTTGGCAGACACCGTGAACGGTCGACTAATTGGCGACGAAGAAATCAAAGCCGAAATCGCCGGCCTTGAACCTTGGGGTGAATGGCTAGAGGCCAATCGAATCAAGCTCAAAGACCTTCCTGAGCGCGAGCACATCGCCTACACCGCGACCTCGGTCAACCGCCGTCAGCGCACATTTGGCTACACAGAAGAAGAGCTGCGAATTCTCATCGCACCGATGGCGAAGGCTGGCGCAGAGCCGCTCGGCGCAATGGGAAGCGACACTCCAATAGCTGCGATCAGCGATCGCCCTCGACTTCTTTTCGATTACTTCGTTCAGCAATTCGCCCAGGTCACCAACCCGCCACTCGACTCGATTCGCGAAGAGGTCGTCACATCGCTTAGCACCGGCATCGGGCCAGAGCGGAATCTTCTTGAAGCCACACCGCAGCACGCTCAGCAGGTGATTCTCGGTTTCCCGGTTCTAAACAACGATGAGCTAGCCAAGATTAAGCACATCGACGAAAAGGATGGCGCAGGTCACGCGGCAAACATTAGCGGTCTGTATCGCGTCGATGGTGGGTGGGAGTCGCTAGCCGAGCGCATCCGTGAGTTGTTTGAAGAGGTCGACGAAGCAATTCAAAACGGTGCCACCTATCTGATTCTTAGCGATCGCGATAGCAACCGAGAGCTAGCACCGATTCCGTCGTTGTTGCTTACTTCGGCAATTCACCACCACTTGATTCGCTCAGGCAACCGAACCCGCGTTGGCCTGGTGGTCGAAGCCGGTGACGTGCGCGAAGTGCATCACGTTGCAGCGCTAATTGGTTATGGTGCTGCAGCCGTGAACCCATATTTGGCGATGGAATCTGCCGAGCAAATGGTCAAGAGTGGTCAGCTGGTAGGCATCACTATCGAGCAGGCTTCGAAGAACCTTATCTATGGTCTCGGCAAGGGCGTCTTAAAGATCATGTCGAAGATGGGAATCTCAACGGTTTCGTCTTATGCGGGCGCACAGGTCTTCGAGGCCATTGGTTTGAGCCAGGAATTCATCGACACATATTTCACAGGAACCACCAGCCAACTCGGTGGAATTGGCATCGAAGTCATTCACCAAGAGATTGCAGCCCGTCACTCGAGCGCATACCCGGTTGACATCGCTACCAACCCACACGAAACCCTAGACACCGGCGGCGAATACCAGTGGCGTCGAGAAGGCCCACCGCACCTCTTCAACCCAGAGACCGTGTTCAAGCTGCAGCATTCGACTCGCACCAAGCGCTACGACATCTTCCGCGAATACACAAAGGCGATTGACGACCAGGCTGAGAACCTGATGACCTTGCGCGGCCTGTTTACTCTTCGCGAGGGTTTGCGACCTGCTGTTTCAATCGACGAGGTAGAGCCAGTTTCTGCAATCGTTAAACGCTTCTCGACCGGCGCAATGTCTTATGGCTCAATTTCTCCAGAGGCACACGAGACTCTCGCCATCGCGATGAACCAACTCGGAGCCAAGTCGAACACCGGTGAGGGTGGCGAAGATGTCGAGCGACTTCTAGACCCAACTCGCCGAAGTGCTATCAAGCAGGTTGCCTCTGGTCGTTTTGGTGTCACCAGCATGTACTTGACCCACGCAGACGACATTCAGATCAAGATGGCACAGGGTGCAAAGCCAGGCGAGGGCGGACAGTTGCCGCCTAACAAGGTTTATCCATGGATCGCACTCACCAGACACGCGACTCCCGGTGTTGGTTTGATTTCACCGCCACCGCATCACGACATTTATTCCATCGAAGACTTAAAGCAGTTGATCTTCGACCTTAAGCGCGCAAACAGAGCGGCTCGCGTTCACGTGAAGCTAGTTTCTCAGGTTGGAATCGGCACCGTAGCGGCAGGCGTCGCAAAAGCCAAGGCCGATGTCATTCTGGTCTCTGGTCACGATGGCGGAACCGGAGCATCACCACTGAACTCACTGAAGCACGCTGGCACTCCATGGGAACTTGGGTTAGCCGAGGCTCAACAGACCCTTATGGTCAACAACCTTCGCGATCGAGTTTCGGTTCAGGTCGATGGTCAGATGAAGACCGGGCGTGACGTAGTAATCGCCGCACTTCTTGGAGCCGAGGAATTCGGTTTCGCAACCGCACCGCTAGTAGTTGAGGGCTGCATCCTGATG
>CANGGA010000045.1 GCA_947453285.1 Microbacteriaceae bacterium
AGTACCACACGGTTTTAGCATCGCGGTCGAGCAATGCCAAGGCCGCTCTTTCGCGCGTTGTCGGAAAGCACTGCGAGAGCGGCGACATCGTGGTTCGCCACGACTACCTGCCAGCAGACGTATCACCGAACGACATTCTTGCCGTGGCAGCCACCGGCGCATACTGCTATTCGCTATCGAATAACTACAACTTCTTGACTAGACCAGGAGTCGCCGCGGTTCGCGCTGGCGAGGCTCGTCTTATCATTCGCCCCGAATCCGAGGCAGACTTGTTTAATAGAGACCTTCGCTACCAGGCGATGAAGAAAGAGTGACACTGTGATTGAGTATCGTCCGTTGCGCATCGCGCTGCTGGGGGCCGGTTCGGTTGGCGCCCAGGTAGCCCGCCTGCTCACCGAAAACAAGGCAGAGCTCGCCGCTCGAGTCGGCGCCGAGCTTGAACTCATCGGAATCGCAGTTCGCGATCTAAAGGCCGATCGACCTGCGGGGTTTCCTTCTGAGCTTCTAACGACAGACGCAGAGGCTTTAATTCTTGGCGCAGACATCGTCATCGAGGTCATGGGTGGCATCGAGCCGGCCAAGACTTACATTCTTCAGGCGCTCAACTCTGGCAGCGATGTCATCACGGCTAACAAGGCTCTGCTTGCAACTCACGGAACCGAATTGTTCGACACCGCTGAGCAGGTTGGTGCGCAGTTGTATTTCGAGGCTGCGGTTGCTGCTGCGATTCCAATCATTCGTCCGCTTCGCGAATCGCTCGCTGGCGACAAAGTTCAGCGCGTCATGGGAATCGTGAACGGCTCGACCAACTACATTCTCGACCGCATGGATACCGCCGGCATCACGCTCGAAGAGGCGATGAACGAAGCCACTGAGCTCGGTTATCTAGAGGCAGACCCAACTCTCGATGTCGAAGGTTACGACGCTGCGCAGAAGGCTGCGATTCTTGCCTACCTTGCTTTTCACACCGAGGTGCCGATCGAAAAGGTGCACCGCGAGGGAATCACTGGTGTCACTCCAGAACTAATGCGCGCCGCTCAGCGCGATGGCAACGTCATTAAGTTGCTTGCAATCGCAGAGCGCATCGATGCAGACAAGGCCGGCGTTGAAGGCGTATCAGTTCGCGTCTATCCGACTTTGATTCCGCGCACACACCCGCTCGGCTCGGTTCACGGAGCATTCAACGCCGTGTTCGTCGAAGCCGAATCTGCCGGCCAGCTTATGTTCTATGGTGCTGGCGCCGGTGGCGCACAGACCGCATCGGCGATTCTCGGCGACCTAGTTAGTGCGGCTAAGCGTCACGTCGCCGGTGGCCCCGGTCTTGCCGACTCGGTGCACGCAAACCTTCCGGTCTTGCCAATCGATCGCATCTACACTCGCTACCAAATCACTCTCGAAGCAACCGACCAACCTGGTGTGCTCGCTTCGATTGCGAACACTTTTGCGAGCCACGAAGTTTCAATCGAGTTCGTAGAACAGACTCCAACTCTGGGTCGCAAAACCGCGAACCTCGAAATCGGAACCCACGAGGCAACCGATGCATCTCTTTCGGCCGTTGTCGCAGCTCTTGCTGCAAGCGACGCAGTCGAGAAAATTACTTCAGTCATTCGAGTAGAAGGAATCTAATGGCACACCAGTGGCGCGGAGTCATCCGTGAATATATCGATCGCCTAGACATCAGCGCGGATAACCCAATCATCACGCTCGGTGAAGGTGGCACCCCGCTGGTCGAGGCTCCGGCGCTAGCCAGACTCGTTGGCGCCGAGCGCGTGATGCTCAAGGTTGAGGGCATGAACCCAACCGGTTCGTTCAAAGACCGCGGCATGACCATGGCGGTCTCGAAGGCAATCGGTCACGGTGCCAAGGCAGTTATTTGTGCGTCAACCGGAAACACCTCTGCATCAGCTGCCGCCTATGCCGCCGCTGCCGGCATCAAGTCTGTCGTTTTGATTCCCGAGGGCAAGATTGCGCTCGGCAAGTTGAGCCAGGCAGTCGCTCACAAGTCGGAGATTTTGCAGGTTCGCGGAAACTTCGACGACTGCCTCGATCTCGCTCGCGACCTTTCGGCAAACTACGCAGTGCACCTTGTGAACTCGGTGAACCCAGATCGCATTGAGGGTCAGAAGACCGGTGCCTTCGAAGTTGTCGACGCTCTCGGTTTCGCACCAGACTTTCACGTCTTGCCGGTTGGCAACGCCGGAAACTACTCTGCATATTTCAAGGGTTACCTAGAAGACTTCAACGAGGGTCGCATCAAGCGCGTTCCGAAGATGTGGGGCTTTCAGGCTGAGGGCTCTGCGCCATTCGTGCAGGGTTCACCGGTGAAGAACCCAGAGACCATCGCCACCGCGATTCGCATCGGCAACCCGGCATCATGGGATCTCGCTCAGAGCGCTCGCGAATGTTCAGACGGAAAATTTGGCGCGGTCAGCGACAAAGAAATTCTTTGGATGCACCGTTTCTTGTCGAACGAGGTTGGCGTTTTCGTTGAGCCGTCTTCGGCAACAGGTGCCGCCGGCCTTTACAAGTCATCACAGCAGGGCGACTCATTCGCGGGAGCAACCATCGTGGTCACGGTTACCGGTCACGGCCTCAAGGATGCCGGCTGGGCGCTCAAGGATGAAAACGGCGGCGATATCGAACCGACCGTTGTTAACAACAACGCTGCAGAAGTTGCAGACAGCTTGGGTCTGATCTAAATCATGTCAATCGTCGGCAGAAAGGTTTCGGTTCGGGTTCCGGCCACTTCGGCAAACCTCGGCCCTGGCTTTGACACGCTCGGAATGGCCCTGGCTTTTTATGACGAGCTCGAAGTTGAGGCCGTCGCCGGCAACGACGTGATTGTTGAAGTCACCGGCGAAGGTGCGGGCGAAGTTGCTACCGACGAAAACAACTTGGTGGTCAAGTGCATCAAGTTCACCTTCGATCGATTCGGTCAAAAAATGCCTGGCCTTCGAATCAAGGCGCACAACGTCATTCCGCACGGCAGGGGAATGGGTTCATCGGGTGCGGCAGTGGTCAGCGGAATCATGGCTGCCAAGGGTTTGCTTGATGGCATCGTCGAGATGAGTTCGAGCGATTTGCTAGACATCGCGACCGAACTCGAAGGCCACCCAGACAACGTCGCTCCCGCCCTTTTTGGCAGCCTGAATATCGCTTGGGAAGACCAAAAGGGCCCGCACACCAAGAAGCTCTTTGTTCACCGCGGAGTCTCGCCGCTCGAATTGGTGCCAACCTTCAAAATGTCTACCGCCACGGCTCGCTCGCTTCAGCCAGAGTCTGTGCCTCATGAAGACGCGGTCTTTAACGTCTCGAGATCTGCATTGCTTGTGGCCGCTCTAACCCAGAGCCCTGAGCTCTTGCTTGCTGCGACCGAAGACAAATTGCACCAGGATTACCGTGCCGAGGCCATGCCAGAGACTCACGCCCTGGTTCAGCTCATGCGCGAAAACGGCCACGCAGCAGTGGTTTCGGGGGCAGGGCCTTCGGTTCTGGTCTTGGCAAGCGACCCTGCCGAGCGACTAGAGGCGGCCAAGTTGGCTGCCGAAAAGTATCCACAGTGGCGTGCGTTGCTATTGGCTGTCGACTTTAAGGGTGCTACAGTAGTCACGCACCACTAAATAAGCAGTTCATTCAGAACGCTTTGGTGAAATCCCTCGCAAATCTAATGCGAACGCACGCAATCAAATTCGTGCGGATGATGGCAAACAAATCAATGTCATCTAAATCTGAGAAAGAGTAATCACTACATGGATGAAATCCAGGAAACCACAGCAGTAAAGAAGCCTCGTCGCGCAGCGGCCGAAGGCGATTCATCTGCAAAGACCACAGCTAGCAGCGAAGGCGGCGAAAAACGTCCGACTCGTCGTCGTGGCGCAAGCAAGCCAGAAGGCTCAAGCGAAGGCGAGAGCAACTCGGGCGACAAGCCAGCACGTGAAGAACGTGCGCCACGCGAAGATCGCGCACCACGCGAAAACCGCGAGCCTCGCGAGAAGCGCGAATCAAACGGCGAAGGTTCATCGAAAGATGGCGAGACTCGCAGCAACGATTCACGCAACGAACGTGACTTCAACGACGAGCGTCGCGGTGGCAACAGTCGCAACCGCAACCGCAACCGCGGAGATCGTTACCGCAATCGTGACAACCGCAACCGCGGTGGCAACGGCAACAACGACCGTGACGAAATCGAACCAGAGATCTCTCCAGACGATGTGCTCGTTCCGGTAGCCGGCATCCTTGATGTTCTAGACAACTACGCGTTCGTTCGCACCAGCGGTTACTTGCCTGGTTCAAACGACGTTTATGTTTCACTCGGCCAGGTAAAGAAGTACAGCCTGCGCAAGGGTGACGCAGTTGTCGGCGCTATTCGCCAGCCAAAAGAAGGCGACAGCCAGGGCCGCCAGAAGTTCAACGCAATCGTTCGTGTTGACTCAATCAACGGCCAGACCGTTGAAGAGGCAGCCGCTCGAGTTGAGTTCGGCAAGCTAACCCCGCTTTACCCGCAGAGCCGCTTGCGTCTAGAGACCGAGCAGAACCGCTTGAGCACTCGAATCATCGACTTGGTTGCTCCAATTGGTAAGGGCCAGCGCGGACTTATCGTTTCGCCACCTAAGGCCGGTAAGACCTTGGTGCTTCAGGCAATTGCGAATGCAATCACCACAAACAACCCAGAAGTTCACATGATGGTTGTTTTGGTTGACGAGCGTCCAGAAGAAGTTACCGACATGCAGCGCACCGTAAAGGGCGAAGTTATTGCTTCGACCTTCGACCGCCCAGCCGAAGACCACACCACAGTTGCCGAGTTGGCAATCGAGCGCGCAAAGCGCTTGGTTGAGCTTGGTCACGACGTGGTTGTCTTGCTTGACTCGATCACCCGTCTTGGCCGCGCTTACAACTTGAGCGCACCGGCATCTGGTCGAATTCTCTCTGGTGGTGTCGACTCGGCAGCTCTCTATCCACCGAAGCGTTTCTTCGGTGCTGCTCGAAACATCGAGGATGGCGGCTCGCTGACCATTCTTGCCACCGCTTTGGTTGAGACCGGTTCGAAGATGGACGAAATCATTTTCGAAGAGTTCAAGGGAACCGGAAACATGGAGCTTCGTTTGTCACGTGCACTAGCCGACAAGCGCATCTTCCCAGCCGTTGACGTCAACGCCTCGGGAACCCGTCGCGAAGAAATCTTGATGGCACCAGACGAGACCAAGATCATTTGGAAGCTACGTCGTGCACTTGCCGGACTAGACCAGCAGCAGGCCCTCGAGCTTGTCTTGAACCGTTTGAAAGAAACTTCAAGCAACGTCGAGTTCTTGATGCAGGTTCAGAAGTCAATGCCTGTTCCTTCAGGATCAGATCAGGACTAATTAATTGCTCGATTCAGTACAACCGCTTTTAGCCGAGCATCTCGCGCTTCAGACTCAACTGTCTGACTCGAGCATTCACGGCAATCCGGCTTTGGCCAAGAAGCTAAATAGGCGCTACGCCGAAGTTAGCGCGATTGTTTCTGCTTACAACTCCGTGGTTTCGATCACAGACGACTTGGCAGCAGCAAAAGAACTTGCCAAAGAAGATGAAGCGTTTGCTGAAGAAGTAACCACGACCGAAGAAAAGTTGGTGACCGCAACCGAAAAGTTGCGTCGCCTGCTTATTCCTCGCGACCCTGACGACGGCCGCGATGTCATCATGGAAATCAAGGCCGGTGAGGGTGGCGCAGAGTCTGCGCTATTCGCAGCCGACTTGCTTCGCATGTACATTCAGTACGCCAACTCAAAGGGTTGGAAAACCGAGATTCTCGATAAGAACGAATCAGACCTCGGCGGTTATAAAGACGTGCAGATTGCTATCAAGTCGAACACCACAGACCCGGCTCAAGGCGTCTTTGCTCACCTGAAGTATGAGGGTGGTGTGCATCGCGTGCAGCGTGTGCCGGTCACCGAAACTCAGGGTCGAATTCACACCTCGGCTGCTGGCGTGCTTGTGTTTCCTGAGGTCGACGCCCCAGAAGAAGTCGAGATTAGCCAGAACGATTTGCGCATCGATGTTTATCGTTCGAGCGGTCCCGGCGGCCAGTCGGTTAACACAACCGACTCTGCGGTTCGCATCACCCACCTTCCGACCGGAATCGTTGTTTCGATGCAGAACGAGAAGTCGCAGCTGCAGAACCGCGAAGCGGCAATGCGTGTGCTTCGCGCTCGAATTCTCGCCGCCCAGCAAGAGGCGCTCGAGGCAGAGCAATCGGCTGCCCGCAAGTCTCAGGTGAAGTCGGTTGACCGAAGCGAACGCATTCGCACCTATAACTTTCCTGAAAATCGAATCGCAGATCACCGCACGGGCTACAAGGCATACAACCTCGACCAGGTCATGGATGGCGCACTCGAGCCAGTGGTTCAGTCTGCAATTCAAGTAGACGAAGAAGCGCGCCTTGCCGCTCTCGGCGGCGAAAAGTAACCAACCATGTTGCTGCGCGAATTGGTCGCACACTCGGTTGAGAAATTCGAGAGCGTTGGCATTCATAGCGCACAGGTAGACGCCGAACTTATTGCGGCATTCATTCTCGGCAAGAGCCGAGGCGAAATTCAATCGGCAATAATCTCGGGGGCTGAAGTCGATGAAGCCGACGCCAAGACTTACACAGAACTCTCTGCACGTCGCTTCGCGAGAGAACCACTGCAGCACCTAACCGGCAAGGCCTATTTTCGCCAACTCGAGTTGAACGTCGGCAAGGGTGTCTTCATTCCTCGACCAGAAACCGAAACCGTCGTGCAAATTGCGATTGACGCGCTTCGCCAAAGCAAAATCGAAAAACCAATTGCCGTCGACCTCGGCACCGGCAGCGGAGCGATTGCACTTTCAATGCACGTCGAAGTGCCTAGCGCCAGAGTTTTTGCAATCGAGAAATCGCCTGCCGCCAATGAATTCACCAAACAGAATTTTGAAAAGTACCCGGGAGCCGAATTGGTGCTCGGAGATCTTGCAGACAGTTTCAACCAACTCAATGGCTCGGTGTCTGTTGTCGTTTCAAACCCGCCATACATTCCGGCAGCCATGGTGCCAATCGACCCCGAGGTGCACCTGCACGAGCCGGAGCTTGCGCTTTACGGCGGCGCCGATGGCCTCGACGTCATCCGTGTTATTTCAAAGGTTGCCCATCGGTTGCTAGTTAGCGGCGGAACTCTGGTCCTTGAGCACGCCGACACGCAGTCTGAGATGGTCTGTGAATTACTATTGGCTGATGGGTGGCGCGATGTGCTCGCTCACAAAGATTTGACCGGTCGAGATAGGGCAGTCTCGGCAATTAGTTAGCGAGAGCCGTTTTTTAGCGAGAGGATGTGCGATGCAGCGAATCTACGACTGCGCAATCGACACAGATTTGCTAACGGGCATGCGGCTTGCCAAGGTTTCTCTTCAGCGAGACGAACTCGTCGTTCTGCCAACCGACACCGTCTATGGAATTGCCGCAAACGCTTTTTCGCACAAGGGCGTCGATTCGCTTCTCAACGCAAAGGGTCGCACCGCGCAGTCTCCACCGCCGGTGCTCATCTCGAACGTCGCGCAACTAGATGCACTAACAGAATTTGTTCCAGAGATCGCCCGCAAACTGGCTGCAACATTTTGGCCTGGCGCGTTGACCATCATTCTCAAGGCTCAACCTTCGCTGCAGTGGAACCTCGGCGAAACCAAGGGCACTGTTGCTCTTCGCATGCCAGATCACAAGATTGCCCTGGCCTTGCTCGAAGAAACCGGGCC
>CANGGA010000046.1 GCA_947453285.1 Microbacteriaceae bacterium
GCATTTCTGGCGTTGGCGAATTCATGATTGTCGGCTTGGCGATGGCATCGAGCACCACGAAACGCAGCTGACCGGCTCTCGACTTCTTGTCTCGTTGCATCGCGGCTAGCAACTTATCGAATTCACCGGCGCCATATTTTGTTGGCAAGCCAATTGCGGTCAGAATGCTTCTATGGCGCTCGACCGAAGCGTCGTCTAAACGCCCAGCCAATCTTGCTAGCTCGGCAACAAACATCATGCCAACCGAGATGGCGGCTCCGTGTCGCCATTGGTAGCGCTCATTGAGTTCAATCGCGTGTCCTAGTGTGTGACCGTAATTCAGCATCTCGCGAACTCCGCTCTCTTTATAGTCTTCGCTAACCACACGTGCCTTTATCGCAATGCTTCGTTCAATGATTTCTCTGAACTCGGCTGTGTTGATGTCGGTCGCCACTGCAAGATCTGCTTCGATGGTTTCGAGGATGCGCTCGTCAGCGATGAAGCCATACTTTACGACTTCACCGAATCCCGCCAAGATTTCGTTCTTTGGCAAGGTTGCCAAGGTGTCGAGATCGACAATGACCTTGCTCGGAGCGTGAAATACGCCAACCAGATTTTTGCCCTCGGCGGTGTTGATACCTGTCTTACCGCCAATTGCAGCGTCGACCATGCCAAGCAAAGTCGTTGGAATTTGAATTAGAGGAACCCCACGCAACCAGGTTGCGGCGACGAAGCCGGCGAGGTCGGTTGTAGAACCTCCACCGAAACCAATGACGGCGTCAGATCTGGTGAAGTCAGATTTGCCAAGAATCTGCCAGCAGAAAGCTGCCACTTCGACTCTTTTGGCTTCTTCGGTATCTGGAACGCCTGCAAGGATTGCCTCATAACCAGCAGCTACAAGTCGTTCGCGAAGTTGCTCGGCGCTTTGGGTTAGCGCCACAGGATGCACGATAAGCACCTTCTTGGCCTTGTCACCAAGGGCCAAGGCGACTTCGTCTAGGAGTGCTCGCCCGATCAAGATTTCGTATGCGCTTTCTCCGGTTACTTGAATTTTGGTTAGGTCATTCATTGCAAACCAAGTGCCTCTCGTATTTCGGTAACCGTTTGCTTGATCGGGTGGCCCGAGCTGTCAATAGTGATGTCTGCGAGCGCCTCATAGATTGGCTTGCGCTGTGAGTAAATGCGATTCCAATCAGAGAGTCCATTCTTCAACAATGGACGATTTCCTTGGCTAAGACGCTTGGCCATGTGAGTTCCATCGGTTGCAAGGTAGACCACGGTCGAATTGGCTAGTAGCGCGCGGGTCTTTTCACTAAGCACCGAACCGCCGCCGGTAGCTACAACACCAGGGCTTGAGAGCGCCTCGGCAACAATCTGCTCCTCGATGGCTCTGAATGTTTCTTCACCACTAACGGCAAAAAACTCGGTTATGTTTCCGTGCTGTTTGGTGAACATTGCATCGGTGTCTCTGAACTCGATGCCCATCGTGTTTGCCAACTTCTTGCCAACGGTTGACTTGCCGACGCCCATGGGCCCGACAAGAACAATCACGTCGGCTTTGCTAACCATTCGAGTTTGTTGTGCGCGAAGTCAAAACATCAGGGATGCTAGCGATGTAACTTTTGAGATTGCGTTTGGTTTCTGCGATCGAGTCGCCACCGAATTTCTCAAGAACGGCGTTGGCAAGCACCAGGGCAACCATTGCTTCGGCAACCACTCCGGCAGCCGGGACTGCGCAAACATCTGAACGCTGATGGTGTGCTTTAGCTGCCTCACCCGTGGCAACATCGATGGTCTGCAGTGCCTTCGGAATAGTGCTGATTGGTTTCATTGCCGCGCGCACCCGAATGATTTCGCCGTTGCTCATGCCGCCCTCGATGCCGCCAGCCCTGTCGGTTAGACGCTGTGAAACACCGTTCTCTCGAACGATCTCATCGTGAGCGACCGATCCTCTGCGACGGGCGGTCTCAAAACCATCGCCAACTTCGACGCCCTTTATGGCCTGAATGCCCATTAGCGCGGCAGCCAATTGCGAATCGAGTCTGCGATCCCAGTGCACAAAAGAACCAAGTCCAGGAGGTGCTCCGTAAACCAATGTTTCGACAACGCCACCGAGGGTGTCTCCGTCTTTGTGGCATTCATCGACCTCGGCTACCATCTGGGCCGAGAGAGTCGCGTCGAACGCTCTCAACGGGTCTGCGTCGAGCGCAGCTACATCTGCCGGTCTGGGCAATTCATAGTCGCCCTTTGCAGAAACCGAGCCGATGGCTACGGTATGGGTAACCAGCTCAATGCCAAGAGCTGAAAGAAACTTGGCGGCTACGGCGCCGAGAGCAACGCGAGCGGCAGTTTCACGAGCGCTTGCGCGCTCGAGAACTGGGCGGCTGTCAAGAAAGCCGTATTTTTGCATCCCGGTGAAGTCCGCGTGACCTGGTCTTGGCCGGGTTAGCGCCTCTGCCCTGGCGCCAGTTAGTTCGGTCTCTAGTGGATCTGCCGACATAACCTCCTGCCATTTTGGCCATTCGGTGTTGGCGATTGTGATCGCTACCGGTCCGCCCATGGTCAATCCGTGGCGAACACCGCCGCTAAGCGAAACTTCATCTTGTTCGAATTTCATGCGCGCACCGCGCCCGTGGCCGAGCCTGCGGCGAGCCAATGCTTCTTGCACCTCTGACGTGGTGATTTCAACACCGGCGGGCATGCCCTCTACTACGGCAACCAACTCTGGGCCGTGCGATTCTCCGGCGGTAATCCAACGCAACATCTGACAATTCTGCCACAATGCCACACTCTTGGTCTAGATAAGCCCCAAAGAATGACGCATTGACAACTCAACCGCGCGTTCGTTTGGCAACTCGACCGAGATGTCGTTGTGATTGAAGATGCGAATCTGACCGATTGCCTGCCAAATCAACATTTCAATTCCGCTGATGCAAGTGAGCGTTGACCTTAACCAAGTTGAGGCTAATTCGCTTGGCCACGGATGATATGCAACATCGAGCAGGACACCCTTTGGCTTTGAGAACGATGACTTGCGCAACTTGACCGCTGCTGAATCGAGCGCCCCTGAAGGCAATGTCGAAATGACCAGGTCGAAACCTAGGAGTGATCTTTTGCCATTTTTGAGAGGCTTGACTCGAATGTCGATTGAACTCCCCTTTGCGCGATCTTTAAGATCAGCTGCCGATTCGAAGTTTCTTGCAAAAACGGTGATCTTTGCGTCTGGATAGCTGTCGGCGATAGCAAATACTGCCGACGTGGCGGTTGCTCCTGAGCCGATGATAGACACCGATTTTGGTGGCGTCTGAAATTCTGTCTCTAGCGCCCTTTGAATCCCGAAGACATCGGTGTTGTGAGCAGTCCAACCGGTTGTTGTGCGCAGCAAGGTGTTTGCAACTCCAGTAGCAAGAACCAGCGCCGACCTCTCGTTAGCAAGGCGAGCTGCCTCTTCTTTTAGAGGCATGGTGAGGCTAAGACCCAACCAATCGCTGTCGAGCGTCTCGATGAATTGCAGAAGATGATTCGACTTGATTTCAAGTTTTGAATAATCCCAATTCAATTGAAGCGTGCGATAGGCAGCTTCGTGAATGCTTGGCGACTTTGAGTGCTCAATAGGTGAACCAAGTACTGCGAGATGTCTAGTCATAGCCCGGATTCTCTCTCATCCAAGCCTGCCACTGTCGAACCGCCGCCTGGTGCTCGGCGTATGTGTTGCTAAAAACCGTTTCGCCCGTTTTTAGGTTGATTGCACAGAAGTAAAGCCACTTTCCGTCAGCCGGATGCAATGCTGCATCAATTGCAACGGCACCGGGAGCTCCAATCGGGCCGATTGGCAACCCTGCATTCAGGTAAGTGTTGTAACCGTTGGCGTTCGCCCTATCGGCAGCACTTGTCGAAACTGTCGAGCCATTCACGCCGTAACTAACCGTCGCGTCTGATTGAAGGTGCATGCCGTTTGCGATGCGATTGAGAAACACTCGAGACACCTTGTAAAAATCGGGCTCTTGTCTTGCCTCTTTTTGAATGAGAGCGGCCAGCGTCAGCACTCGGTGTTGATCTTTGGGCGCGACAGAGAATTTGGTCAGCTCAACCTTGGTTCGTGCAACCATTTGCTCTAGAACCTGCTTGGCCGAGGTTCCAGGGTCGAATTCGTAGGTTGCTGGGAATAGCCAACCCTCTGCACTTATCTCGGAGCCTGGCACACCAATGCTCGCGAGATCTGCCGCTTGCGTTTTGAAGCTTTCGACCGAGATGCCGGTCGCCTTAGAGAGTTCGGCTAAGACCTGACCAAGTCGCAGGCCCTCTTTTATAGTCACACGATTGGAAATTCGGTTGCCTGCATCAGCCAAAGCATCGAGGGCCGCTGGCGAACTCATTGCAAGCTTCAACCGATAACTGCCCGGATAGAACACTGTATTTCGGGCGATAACTAGCTTGTAGACGGTTCGGTAGCTTTTGACTACCCCGAGATCGACTAACTCCTGCGAGACGATAGCGCCGTCATCTCCCGAATTGATTTGCAAGGTTACAGAACCGTGACCCGGCCCAGTGAAATCGGCTCCAGTGAAAGAATCGTATGCGCTTCGAATCATCGAGCGGTTCGCGAAAGCTAGTGCACCGATAGCAAGCAACGCGACTGTTGCGAGCAATAGGCGACGACGACGAAATTTAGTCTTCACTCACATACTCCTCAATGCCGATTCCCGGCTTTGCGTTTGAGAACTTCTCGCTCGACATCGCGTGTTCAAGTATGACCGCTGCGGCCGCCGAATCGATGATGGACTTTTGCGATTTGGCCGAGTGACCTGCTGCTCGCAACGATGCCGATGCGGCCGTGGTGCTCAAACGCTCGTCGATGAGCCTAACTTCAATCGATTGCGCAGAGCTAAGGGCTGCGGCAAAGGCGATGCTGTCTTCGGTCGATGCTGTCGCCACGTTTTTCAGGTTCAAGGGCAAACCAACATAAATTTCGATTGGCTCAAACTCTTTGATTGTTGCAATGGCTAAGGCAACAGTTTGTTGAAGATCTTCTGGCCGCACGATGTGCTCAACCGGAGTAGCCAGGATTGCATGGAGGTCGCACACCGCGACGCCAATTCTCGCCTTGCCAACATCGAAAGCTAGTCGACGGCCACTGCGCATTATTTAGGCCGAAAGTTCTTTGCGAATTGCAGCGAGAGCCTCATCGATTTTGTCGAAGAATTGGCCACCACCTTGAGCGATGTCGTTCTTGCCGCCACCGCCACCACCAAGAACTGCACTGGCAAGGCGAACAAGGTTTCCGGCTTTCACGCCAGCAGCCTCAGCCTGCTTCGAGATAGCGACGACGACCATTGGCTTAGAGGCAACGGTTGCAAAAAGTGCGGCAACCGACGAATCGTTTTGAAGGTGATCGCGCAACTGCACGGTTAGGTTGCGAAGTTCGTCAACGCTCGAGAGCTCGCCAAGCGAGTGAGATGCAAAACGAACCTGTCCAACGTTTTCTGCTTTGGCCACAATCGCAGGGATTAGCGTGGCCAGTTGCTCTGCCTGAAGCGAAGCAAGTTTTCGCTGAGCCGCCTTGAGCTCTTCGAATGTGGCCAGCAACTTTTCTTCTAAGTTCTCTCTTGGTGTCTTCGCCATTTCGACCAAGCGAGCGACAAGAGCACGTTCGGCTGAAAGTGCGCGCAGCGCGTCGATGCCAACCAAGGCTTCAAGTCGTCTAGAGCCCGAGCCCACGGATGATTCGCCGATTAGCGAGACCAATCCAATCTGGCTGCTGCGCGAAACGTGAGTTCCACCACAGAGCTCTCTTGACCAAGGTCCGCCGATCTGCACGACTCGAACGCTTTCGTCGTAGGTCTCGCCAAAGAGCGCAACAGCTCCCCATTCGCGTGCTTCTGGCAAAGACATGTGCTGGGCACTTACCGCCAAGTCGCGACGAATAGCAAGATTGGTAACCTCTTCGATTTCGCTCTTGGTTTCGTTGCTGAGCGCTTGAGTCCATGAATAGTCGAGTCGCAAATAGCCGGGCCTGTTATAAGAACCTGATTGCAGCGCGTTCGGGCCAAGCACTTGTCTTAGCGCCGCGTGCACGACGTGAGTTGCCGAGTGTGCCCCGGCCGCTCCAAGGCGCCAATCTTGGTCAACCGACGTGAGCGCTTTTGCGCCAACCGAAACCTCACCTGAACGAACCAATACCTTGTGGCTTACGAGGCCTTTGACCGGCTTCTGAACATCGAGAACCTCAAGCTCGAAACCATCTCCGCGAATAAAGCCGGCATCGGAGTCTTGACCGCCTGATTCGGCATAGAAAGACGTCTCGTCGAGAATGATCTCTGCGATCTGACCGCTCGAAATTGACTTGGCATCTTTGCCATCTGAGATTAACCCCAAGACCTTTGCCGACGTTTCGAGTTCGTCGTACCCGGTGAACTTGGTGACACCCAACTGGCGGAATGCCGAGTAAACCGAAAGGTCGGTTCCGCCAAGCTTCTTCTCGCGGGCATCTGCCTTAGCGCGATCGCGTTGCTCGGTCATCAATGCTTTGAAGCCATCTCGATCGACCGAAAGCCCCGCTTCTTCTGCGACCTCGAGTGTCAGATCGATTGGAAAACCATAGGTGTCGTGCAATAGAAATGCAGTTTCGCCGTCAAGTTGCTTTGCACCAGCAGATTTAGATTTGGCTAGCGCCTCATCAAGAACGACGGTTCCAGAAGTGAGCGTGCGAAGGAAAGCCTCTTCTTCGGCAACGGCAGTTCTGAGGATGCGATCGAACTCGTTCTCGAGCTCAGGGTAAGCAGCCTTCATGGCTTCTTTCGAAGTCGTGAAGAGTTCGGTGAACGTGTTTTGTTCAACACCGAGCAGGCGCATGGCACGAACAGTTCTGCGAAGTAGGCGTCGAAGAACGTATCCGCGGCCGTCATTAGCGGGTGTCACTCCATCACAGATGAGCATGAGCGCACTTCTGACGTGGTCTGCAACTACACGCAAACGAACATCGTCTTCAACTGATGCGCCGTAAGTTTTGGCTGCCAATTTGGCAGCAAGATCAAGAACTGGGCGAACCTGGTCGATTTCATAAAGGTTTTCGACGCCCTGCATCAAGAATGCAACGCGCTCTAATCCCATTCCGGTGTCGATGTTCTTCTTTGGAAGTTCGCCGAGAATCTCGAAGTTGTCTTTGCCAAGGCCTTGACCGCGTTCGTACTGCATGAAGACGAGGTTCCAGATTTCGATGTAGCGGTCTTCGTCTGCTTCGGGGCCACCTTCGCGACCATAGGCAGGGCCGCGGTCGTAATAAATCTCAGAGCAAGGTCCTGCCGGACCAGGTTGCCCGGTTGACCAGTAGTTGTCTTTCATTCCACGACGCTGGATGCGTTCCATAGGAATGTCGGCCTCTTCACGCCAAATGGCGATGCTTTCATCGTCGTCTTGAAAAACGGTTACCCAAAGCAACTGCGGGTCGAGACCGAGGCAACCCTTTTCTTGAGCTCCAGTTAGAAACTCCCAGGCGAAAGCGATTGCTTCGCGCTTGAAATAATCACCGAAAGAAAAGTTTCCGTTCATCTGAAAGAAGGTGCCGTGACGGGTGGTCTTGCCGACTTCTTCGATGTCGAGGGTTCGCACGCATTTTTGTACGCTGGTGGCACGCGAAAAAGGAGCAGGAACCAAACCGGTCATATACGGAATGAATGGCACCATTCCAGCGACCGTGAACAGCAGCGATGGATCCTCGCTAATCAGC
>CANGGA010000047.1 GCA_947453285.1 Microbacteriaceae bacterium
AGGTTTTCTGCCTTCGCAAGGTTTGCTACAACGTCTCGAGGCAAAACAATCTTGTTATCTGCACCGCGAGTGGCCGCAACCAAAATTGTCTGCTTTGCGTTCTCGCGAACAAAAACGATGGCCTCGTCTGACGCATAGACAAAGCGCATTCCACCATCGTTCAACGCACTGTTGGTGCGGCGAATCTTCGCTAGCTCTGCATAGGTCTCGATCATCTTGGTGTCGTGTGGTCGCTCGTTGTTCCAAGGAATCGGAGTGCGCGACTCTTCACCATTGAAACCGTCGAGTCCAAATTCGTCTCCGGCCCAGATCACCGGGATGCCAGGAAAAGTGAATTGCAAACCGGCGGCAACTTTTTGCGAGCCTTTGATCGCGTAAGTCTTGAAGCGAGGAATGTCGTGAGTGTCGAGCGGGTTCATGTTGTGCAAGCGCACGTGCCAAGGGAACCCGGCAATGAACTGCGTGTAACTCTGAACTAGCTCGCGACCGGTTGCCTTCGCATTGCCGTCCCACATTGAGAAACCAGGCAAGCCCTGCGCACCCTTCGGGCGAGACTTCTTGTTCTCGTTATAGAACCAGCGCCACACCGGCTTGGTGAAATTCGAGTAAGTCATCGCACCCTGCCAGCCGTCGCCCTGCACTTCATAGGCGGCGTCGCCGGTGTATTCACCGAGCATGATGGTGTCTGGGTTGATGTCGACCATGGTCTTGCGAATTACTTGCGCAACTTCGAGATACATGTCTTCATCACGAATGCGCCCGGTCATGTTGGCGACGTCGATGCGCCAGCCATCCATTTTGTATGGCGCGCGAAGCCACTTGCCAACGACTGACGATGGGCCTTCGATAAAGCGCTTGCGAAGCTCGCGTGATTTCCAGTTGAACTTAGGCAGGCTCTTCACGCCGAACCAAGAGTCGTATTGACGGTTCTTGTCGCTGAAGTAATAGAAGTCAGACTCTTTGGCGCCAGGCTTCTTGTGGGCGGCCTTGAACCATTCGTGGCCGATGCCAGAGTGGTTAGAGGTCAGGTCGCCGATGACGCGCATGCCCTTCTTGTGAGCCGCTTCAATCAATGCCGAGAAGGCCTTGTCGCCTCCGAGAAGCGGGTCTACCTCGGTGAATGAACTTGCGTCGTAACGGTGGTTCGACTGACCCGGAAAGATCGGGGTTAGATAAACCAAGTTCACGCCGAGTTTCTTGAGGTGGTCGAGGTGATCGATGACTCCCCATAGGTCGCCACCGAAGAACTGCTCGGATGTGCCCGGGCCAGAACCGATTACCTTGTCGCCCCATTCGCGAGCAATCGCCCACTTCGGAAGCTTGTGCATGTCTGCGTGCTTCGAGCGAGCAAATCGATCAGGAAAAATTTGATACATGATCGCGTTCTTGCCCCATTTTGGCGCAGACGAGAAAACGTTGAGTCTGAAGTCGTTGATGTCTGGCTGGTTTAGAGAGAACAAGCCTTGGGTGTTCATCCAGATTGTTTCGCCGGTCGACATGACAATCATGAAGCGGTAGTTCATCTTTGGGTTGTGGACTGTGATCTGGGCTTCATACCAAGACCAGCCGCCATCGCGTTTGATGATTTTCATAGCAGGGCTCGGAAATGCCTCGCCGCTCTCGCTGTAGCGAACGCGTACTTCTTTCACGCTGCCAATGGCCTTGTGAATGCGAACGCGAATCTTGATTTGGTCAAGAACTTTCGGGTTTTGGTTCGGCACGTAGAGTGCCGAACCATCGTGGTGCGGAAGTAGTGCGAGAGGCAGTTTGTCGAAAGTCGACATTAACCCTTCACTGCTCCACCCAAGAGTCCCGAAACGATGTAGCGCTGCAAATACATGAAAAGTGCAACAACCGGAATTGCCGACAGAACGGCACCGGCGGTAAACATTGACCAGTCACGAGAGAACGGGTCAGAGATGAACTGCTGAAGACCAACCGCAAGGGTTAGCGATTCAGGCTTGCTCAAAACCACCGAAGCTAGAACGTAGTCAGAGGTGATGCCGATGTATGAAAGCAACATCTGAACTGCAAGGACCGGGGCAACCAGACGCAAAATGATTCCGTAGAAAATCTGGGTGTGAGTTGCTCCGTCGAGCTTTGCGGCCTCGTCGAGTTCCTTTGGAACGGTGTTAAAGAAGCCGTACATCAAATAGGTTCCACCACCGAGCGAGCCACCCATGTAGATCATGATTAGACCGAGCTGGCTGTCTAGACCGAAGGCAGGAAAGATCTTGCCGATTTCGATCAACATGCCATAGATGGCAACCAAACCGAGCAGCGACGGGAACATCTGAATCAAGATCAGGCTGAGCAGACCGCCTCGACGACCGCGAAAACGCAGGCGTGAGAACGCGTATGCGGCCAGAGCCGAGATGAAGACCGAGCCAATCGAGGTAACCAAACCGATGTAAACGGTGTTGAAATACCAGGTCGCGAAAGGTCGAGCGGTGTCTTTGAACAAGCTCACGTAGTTTTCGAACGAGATAGCGGCAAACAAAGTGTTGTTACCTTCGATGCTGTTGTTCGGGTAGAGCGATGTTGAGACGATGTACAAAATCGGGAAGATCGCATACAAGACGATTCCGATTCCGACGATGTGACGCCATCCGGTTGAGAAGAACCAACGAAGAGGAGTCTGACGACGCTTGGCCACTTTTAGAGGCTTCTCTTTAACGATCTTTGTAGCAGTAGTCATTAGTTCACATCCTCTAGGGTACGAGTGCGTCGGAAGCTGACGAGTGAGAACGTCGCAACCACGATGAAGATCAAGATCGAGAAGGCGCTAGCCAAACCGTAGTCCTGGCCGTGTCCGCCAGAGAACGCGATCTTATAAACGAAGGTGATCAAGATATCTGTTCCACCGGCGTCATAACCGCTGGTTGCCGAATCCATCGGGCCACCCTTGGTGAGCAAGTAGATCAGCGTGAAGTTGTTGAAGTTGAACGCGAACGATGAAATCAACAGCGGTGCAATCGAAACCAAAAGCAACGGCAACTTAATCTGTCGCAAAATCTGCCACGGTGTCGCACCATCGATGGTTGCCGACTCGGTTAGCTCTGCAGGAATCGCCTGAAGCGCACCAGTGGTGATCAAGAACATGTATGGGAAACCAAGCCATAGGTTCACCAAGAGAATTGCAGAACGAGCCGGCAATTCTTCGGTCAACCAAGGAATATGGTTACCACCCAGAATCACATTGTTAATGAAGCCCTGGTCGGTGTTCAGCAATCCTCGCCACACGTATGCAGACAAGAAGGCTGGGAACGCGTAAGGCAAGATCATTAGCGAACGATAGACGCGCTTGAATTTCATGCGCTCGTCGTTGAACAACAAGGCGATCGCTAGACCAGCGATGAACGTGGTCAACACCGATGAACCAGCGAAAATGAATGTCCAAGAGATGATCTTCAGCAATGGAGCGCGAAGGTTTTTATCGGTGAAGATGGTTTGGAAGTTCTTGAAGCCAACCTCCACGCGCCAACCGATGTCGCTTACCTTCTCGCCGTCAGCCTTGCCTTCAGCCCTGAAGTAACCATCCTCTGCCGCTTTGAACACGACTCCGTCGGTAACGCGGGTGAAGGTGATGTTCTTCGCATCCCAGACCAATTCGGTCTGATATGTTATGGCAACCATGAGGTCATCGGTCTTTACAAACTGACCCTCGTGGTTTGCAGGGTCAACGTAAAGGCGGGTAGCTGCCAAGGTGTTTAGCTTTGCCTTGCTCAAACCCTTTTGCTCGGCTGCTGCATAGCCAGGAGCTGAGACCGCGTCTGCAAGGTTGTCACCGAGACTCACGGTTTCACAATCGGCAGTTGAAACCGAAGTTGAGTTGTTCTTGATGATGTCTGCGATGGCAGTTGAACATGCTGGAATTTCAACCAACTTTTCGTTTGCGCTGTCGCCAACAAAAACTTTTCCGTTAACCGGGTCGGTTAGCAAAAATTCGATTGAACCCTTTTCGGTCTTTACGAGGTGAACGTCATACTGTGGCGCTCCGTCGACAACGCCATAACCGGCGGCGCGAATTGCCGAAACAGCGAGCTTCTGATCGCCGTTGTGGAAAGAGCCGTAGTTAGTGAACGCGGTATAGGCGCTAAAGAACAAAACATAAATTTGGAATGCGATGAGCAAAACCACACCGGGTGCCAAATATTTTGCTGGTAGCCCACCAC
This sequence comes from Microbacteriaceae bacterium, assembly GCA_947453285.1. Classification (GTDB taxonomy): domain Bacteria; phylum Actinomycetota; class Actinomycetes; order Actinomycetales; family Microbacteriaceae; genus Rhodoluna. The sequence continues at coordinate 4,176 of CANGGA010000047.1, forward strand.
GACGAAGGTAGAGCCAGTTGATGATCAGCATTGCAACTACAGCGATGCCGACGGCAAGCCAAAGGTGGCGCATGAACAAAATGAATGTGACGAAAATTGTGACCGCATCAAGAATTGCAAGCAGAGCGATCTTGATGATCGTTCCACGAAGGCTTGGTGTGCCGCCGTCGTAAAGTTGCTTGACGCTCTTGCGATTGATATTGCTGCGGTCAGGTCCGCCAGCGAATGGGTTGGTCATGATGCATCCCTCCCTGGATGTTGCAAACTAAAAAGAACTCTATTCGGTAATTCGAACCAGTATTCCCAGAAACGGAGTTCGTTACCTAACCGAAACTGAAAGCGCTTGCCGACTTTTCGGTTCAAGTTAAAACAAATGGGGCTCCGGTTTCCCGGAGCCCCACTTTAGTTTTGCTTAGCTAATTAGCCCTTGATCAACGCAGTGATTGCGGTGGTCATAGCGGTCCAGTCAGCTGATGGGTTGGTTGACTTGCCAGTAACGATCTTGGCCTCAGTCTTGCCCCACTTGTCCCAAACGCTGTCCATCGCAACGATGTTAGGCATTGGAACTGCGTTCTTACCAGCAGCTGCGAATGCACCTAGTACTGGGTCAGATGAAGCAACTGCAAGAGCTGCCTTGTTTGCAGGGGTGAAGTTGTCAAGGTTGAAGTAGTTGATTCCTGCTTCCTTGCCAGCTAGGTAGGTCAATAGCTGAGTTGCGTTTACAACGTCGGTTGATGGGCTGTTGGTGATGAATCCACCCTTAGCACCCATGAACTGACGAGCAGTCTGGCCACCGAATGAAGGGATAGCTGAAACAGCGTAGTCCTTGTTGATGACTGACTTAGCGGTGCACTTTGAGTTACCGTTTTCGATTGACGAAACAGCCCATGGACCAGTGATCCAGTACTTCAAAGTACCGTTCTTGATGCCACAGATTGCGTTGTCCCAACCGAAGTCAGCCTTACCAAAGAATGCCTGGCCCTTAGTTGCTAGGTACTTAGCGAAGGTTAGACCTTCCTTGCCATCCATACCTAGGGTTGAGGTCCAACCCTTTGAGGTTGAGTCGAATACAGGAGCACCGAATGAGCTCTGTACTGGGTAGAAGTGGTAAGGGTCTCCACCAACAGCACCGTAGGTACCGATTAGTAGTTCACCGTTCTTGATCTGTGCACCAGTGGTAGGAGCCTTAGGCGCCTTCTTTAGGTTGCGAACTAGCGCGATGTTCTCAGTGTAGAAAGGAACGCCGTACTGCTTGCCGTTGAACAAGAATGCCTGAAGGGCGTTGCTTGCAAGGGTCGAGCTGGTTGCTGCTGACAGGGTAACTGGGCGTAGAACACCAGCAGCTGCTAGGTTTCCGGTCCAGTCGTGTGCTGCAGCGATAAGTAGGTCTGGACCAGTTCCTGCAGGAACTGCGGTCTTTAGAGCATCGCGAACGGTGCCAAAGTCCTTACCAGTAAGAGTTACGGTGACGCCGTTAGCCTTCGCCCAGTCTGCAACTGGACCTGAGAAGTCTGCCTTACGGGCACTGTCGACCCAAACCAATAGGTTTGGGGTGTCTGCGATGGCTGGGGTGCTTACTGCAAGCATTGCTCCCGCTGCCAAGGTCGCTACTGCAGCTGCGATGCTGCTCTTGCGGATCTTCATTTGTTACCTTTCGAACTACGTAGTTGAAGGACTTGCAATCAAGTCCCTACTATCAAACACCCCAAGGTGAAGTCTTCGCAACTTGACAGCGAATATTTGGATAACGGAATTGTCACGATGAAACCGCAGAAAATCGCGGTTTCGCACCGTGGAATGCCCCGAAAATAGGGTTTCTTCAATTCCTTTTGGAATAGGTTAGATGCCATGTCTAAATCACCCATTTTGTACTCGACCAAAGAAAACCCTGAATGGTGGCGCTCAAGCGTCATCTACCAGATCTACCCTCGAAGCTTTGCCGACGGCAATGGCGACGGCATGGGTGACCTACAGGGCATCACAGATCGCCTGCCGGCTCTAGCCGAATTGAACATCGACGCCATCTGGTGCTCACCATTCTTCAAGTCACCTCAAAAAGACGCCGGCTACGACGTCAGCGACTACAAAGACATCGACCCGCTATTCGGAACCCTCGACGATTTCGACAACCTGGTTGCCGAGGCCAAGAAGCACGGCATTCGCATCATCGTTGACTTGGTTCCAAACCACTCATCGAGCGAACACGAATTTTTCAAGGCAGCACTAAAGGCCGCTCCCGGATCGCCTGAGCGCGAGATGTACATGTTCCGCGATGGCAAGGGCAAGAACGGCGAGCTTCCTCCAAACAACTGGCAGTCGGTTTTCGGTGGCAACGCCTGGACTCGCATCACCGAACCAAACGGTGAACTCGGTCAGTGGTACTTGCACATCTTTGACTCATCACAACCAGACCTCAACTGGGACAACGAAGAAGTTCGCTCGATGTTCGACGACGTTCTTCGTTTCTGGCTCGACCGGGGTGCGGCAGGTTTCCGCATCGACGTTGCGCACGGAATGATTAAGCGCGCGGGTCTTCCTGACGTTGCAGTCGCAGACTCACACATGGGTGGTGCAAAGTCTGAAGAAGACATGAGCATCGAAGAACTTGAAGAGAAGAACCCATTCTGGGGTCAGCCTCAGGTTCACGACATTAACCGTCGCTTCAGAAACATCCTTGATGAATATGACGAGCGCGTAATGTGCGGCGAGGCTTGGGTCATGCCACTTCCTCGCATGGCAACCTGGGTTCGCTCTGACGAGTATCACCAGACTTTTAACTTCGGTTATCTAGAAACACCTTGGAACAAAGAACGTTTGATCAAGACCATCAACGATTCATTCGATGCGTTCGGTGGCGTTGGTGCACCTTCGACCTGGGTGCTTTCAAACCACGACGTAATTCGTCACGTGACTCGCATGGGCTACGACAAGATTCCAAAGCAGGGTGACGGCATTGGCCCGAACTCGCCACAGCCAGACGAAGCACTAGGTCAGCGCCGCGGTCGAGCAGCATCTGCATTCATGCTCGGCCTTCCGGGTGGTGCCTACATTTACCAGGGCGAAGAACTCGGTTTGCCAGAGCACACCACGCTCAGCGACTCGTTCCGCGAAGACCCAACTTTCTTTAGAACAAAGGGCGAGCGAGTCGGTCGCGACGGTTGCCGCGTTCCATTGCCGTGGGAAGCCGGCGTCAACGACGCAAACGGATTCTCAAGCACTGGCAAGTCATGGTTGCCTCAGCCTGCAAGCTACAAGCGTTATGCGCGCAGCGAGCAGCAGGGCGTTGCCGGTTCAACTCTCGAGCTATACAAGCGTTTGCTAAAGGTTCGCAAAGAGTTGCAGCTTGGTGC
>CANGGA010000048.1 GCA_947453285.1 Microbacteriaceae bacterium
GAATTCTCACCAGAACTAATCAAGTTCGCCCGCTCGATTGCCAAGCAGCTAAAGGCACACGAACTCTCACGCGAAGACATCACCTTTGTGCACAGCGACGGTCACTTCTTCAACGTGGTTTTTCAGCCAGAGCGCGCAGTGCTCATCGACTGGGCAGAAGCCGGTTGGGCCTCAAAGTATTACGACATCGGCGTGACCATCGAGGCAATCTTGCTCGAGAAGAAGGCCATGCAGCGCGATCTGATTCGCGCCTACCTAGATGAATACTTCGAACTAGACAAACTCAACGAACGTGACATCACTCTGATTGAACTGCACGTGAAGCTTCGCTTCTTAGAGGGCGCAACCTGGCACCTAATCGAGTCAAAAGAAGACCAGCTGCTAAACAAGGTCAAGAACGCCAAGTTCGTTGACGAAATGTGGCGCAAAGCCGTGCGCTTCGACCTCGCCGCCGCCATCAAGTAATCGCCGCGAGAGCGCAGCGCATCCGTGGTTTGTCACCCAAAAATCGGGCATAAAAAAGGGCCCGGCATTTCTGCCGAGCCCTTCTCTTTTAGCTGATTAGCTGCGGTTTCCTAGACCCTTTGAAACAATCACTAGCAAACCGGTTACAACGGTTCCGATAGCAATTGCCAATAGGTATAGCCATGCGCCGCCACCCATTAGAGGAACAACAAAGATTCCACCGTGAGGAGCCTGCAGCTGGCTGCCGAATGCGGCAACGAGAGCACCAGTCAAACCAGAACCGATCATGATTGAAGGAATCACGCGGATTGGGTCAGCAGCTGCGAAAGGAATCGCACCTTCTGAGATGAACGATGCGCCAAGCAACCAAGCTGCCTTGCCGTTTTCGATTTCTGACTCGCTGAACAACTTAGGGCGCAATGCAGTTGCAAGTGCGATACCTAGTGGAGGAGTCATACCTGCAGCCATAACCATCGCCATAACAGCCCACTGAGGTGCACTGGTAGCGGTGGTTGCAACAGCGGTTAGGCCAGTTGCAGCGAAGGTGTAAGCAACCTTGTTAACTGGGCCACCCATGTCGAATGCCATCATTAGGCCAAGGATGATTCCGAGAACGATCAAGCTGCCGCCGTTAAGGCTAGTTAGCCAGTCGGTAAGTCCCTTTACAAGTGCACCAACTGGAGCCTTTAGAACTAGAACCATTGCGAATCCGGTAACGATTGACGCTAGCAACGGGATGATTACTACTGGCATCAATGGGCGAAGCCATGATGGAACCTTCCAGCGGCTGATCCATAGTGAAATGAAACCAGCAAGAAGACCACCAAGGATTGCTCCAAGGAATCCGGTGCCGGTGCCTAGTGGGTTGCCGTCGAGGCCTGATGCAAGTGCACCAGCTACGAAACCAGGTGCAAGACCTGGGCGGTCAGCGATTGCATATGCGATGTAAGCAGCCAACACTGGCACGAACAACGCAAACAATGCCTTACCGATGAACATTACGAGGAATGCCCAGTTGCCAAGCTCCATGAGGTTCAATGAACCGTCAGTTGGAACCTTCATTAGGGTTGTGTCCCACGCCATGTGGGTTTCGCCACCGGTTGCTGCCTTCGCTAGCAAGAACGCTAGAGCGATCAAAATACCGCCGGCTGCAACGAATGGAATCATGTAAGAAACACCAGTCATTAACCACTGGCGAATCTTGGTACCTGTACCTGCCACTTGTTTCTCCTTAGTTAGTTACTGCAATTTGTGTTACCACCAAAAGCAACGCGTTCGCTTTCGGGTTGTTACTTATTGCCGAAGAGGTTTGCAAAGAAACCTCCCTTTTTCTCGCCCTCTGGCTTCTCTGCCTTCGGGGTTTCATCTTTCTTGGGCGCTGCTGACTTGCCGTCGCCTACACGGGCGGCGCTTCCGTCAGCTGCAGCTTCAAGTACTCCCGTAATAAGGTCGGCTGCGCCTTTCATAGCCTTTGCAACTCCAACCTGAACATACGGCTTGCCGTTGAATCGAGCTCGGTCTTTCACTTCGAGATCGACGGCGAAGATTACTGCGTCTGCTGAATCAATCACGTCTTGCTTGATTGGGTTTGATCCGGCAGAGCCTTGGGTCTCGACGATTACTTCGTGACCAAGCTTTTTGCCAGCCTGCTCTAGAGCTTCGGCCGCCATGTATGTGTGAGCAATTCCAGTTATGCAGCTTGTGACTGCGACGATCTTTGCCATTTATTTCTGTACCTCTCTGGTTACGATTTCAGCGATTGCTGAAGGGTCTTTCTCTGCGCGCAATGCGTCGCAGAAATCTTCGTGCATAACTTTGCGCGCTAGAGATCCAAGAATTTCTAGATGTGAGCTTTCACCGGATGCTGGTGCAGCAATTAGAAAGATCAAAGTTGATGGGCCGTCATCTGCACCGAAATCGATTCCAGTTTTTGAGGTTGCTACAGCCACTGACGGAGTGGTTACCAAATCGCTTTGAGCGTGAGGAATAGCTATTCCGCCTTCGATGCCCGTTGGAAAGTGCTCTTCGCGCTTTGCAACCGCTTCCAAATATCCGTCGATATCTGTGACTCGTCCGGCAGCTACGAGACGCTGCGCGAGCATGCGAGTTGCTTCTTCTTTGGTGGTGGCTGAAATATCAACGATGACGATGTCGGTCGTAGTGATCGGTTCGCTCAAGCGCTGACTCCTATGTCTAAACCACGCGGGTTATCGAAAAGAATAGTGAAAGCGCAGGCCCCAAAGTGGCTCATTTGGCTGATTTTGGCCAATTTTCTTCACGATTTTTGTACGTTTTCTGGAACATCCCCGATTGGCAAGGCCATCGCTTTTAATGTCAAACTTGACCCTACAAACGCCCACAATCTTCGAAAGACTCAAAAATGGCCCTTTTCACCCACGAAGTCACCGTTCTAGACCCAATTGGGCTGCACGCCCGCCCAGCCGGCCAGATTGTGAAGCTAGTAAAGGAGTCTGAACTAGACGTGCAGATTGGCCGCCCAGGCGAAGAATTTGCCAAGGCAAACTCGGCTCTGCGACTGATGGCCCTAAAAATCAAGACCGGCGAGACCCTTACCCTCACCATCGATGCTGATTCTGAGACTGCCGCTGGCGAGATTGCCTCACAAATTCAAGAGTTTCTCAAGGGCTAGGCGACGTTGGTGACGGGTTTGGCTGCAGGCACGGTTCTTTCTGGCCTCGGCGTTGGGCTGAACGCCGTTGTAGCCGAAGTCTTTCGGGTTGCCCCGATGCAGGCCCTTCCGGCTTGGACCAAGTCGACCAGGTCTTTCGATGATGAGCGCGATGCTCTTCGCGGCGCAATTGGCTCAGTCGGCGCTCACCTAGATTCTCTTGGGGCAAAGGTCGGCTCAACATCTGCCGAAATCTTTGAGGCTCTCAAATATTTGCTCGAAGATGAAGAACTCTTCGAAGTTGCAGAAGGCAACTTGAACGATGGTTGGTCTGCCGCCGCCGCCTATGGCATGGCTGTCAATGAGTTTGCCGAGTTACTCGGTGGCGACCCAGATTTCGACGAGCGCGTGAAAGACCTTCAAGATTTGTCGAAACGAGTTCAGGCAGAAATTGCTGGAATCAAAGTTGGTCTCGAATTGCCAAGCGAAGGTTCATTCGTAATTGTTGGCGAAGACTTTTCGCCGGCTGATACGGCACAGTTCACCCCAGCTGTCGTTGGAGTAATCACGATTAGCGGTGGCCCTACATCGCACACCGCAATAATTTGTCGCTCGCGGTCAATTGCGGCGGTAGTTTCGTGTGCAGCAGCAGTCGACCTAGTTGATGGCGATGTTGTCTTAGTTGACCCTGTTGGAGATCGTGTTGTTGTCGGTGGCGAAATCAGCAGCGCAACTCAGGCAATCAAATTTATAGATACCGGTCGCGAGCCGATCATCCCGGTTCGATCAAACATCGGTTCACTCGATGACGCGAAGAAAGCCGCAGCAGCAAATGCAAACGGCGTTGGTTTGTTTCGCACCGAACTTTTGTATTTGAGTGCGACTTCGCAACCGGATGTCGCTTCGCAGAGTGCTTCTTATGCAGAAGTTTTGGCGGCAGCACCTGCCGGCCCAATCGTTGTTCGCACGATTGATGCCGGCAGCGACAAGCCTGTTCCGTTCTTGAACATGCCACACGAAGAAAACCCATCGCTCGGCGTTCGCGGTTTCAGATTGATTCGTGAACACCGCAGCTTTATTGAAGACCAATTGCACTCAATCGAGTTTGCTCGCGCACACACAAACCGCGAAGTTTGGGTTATGGCTCCGATGATTGCAACCGCTGGTGAGGCCCGAGAGTTTGCAGGCCTAGCCCGCTCAATTGGCAAGTTCAAAGTCGGCATCATGGTCGAAACCCCTTCGATCGTCACCCAGATTGCAGACCTCAAAGGCCAGATTGATTTCTTGAGCGTTGGCACAAACGACCTTTCGCAATATCTATTTGCTGCCGACCGCATGAACCCTGCGCTTGGCTTGCTTCTGAACCCGTGGCAGCCTGCACTGATTCGCACGTTGGCTCGCATTGCCAGCGAGGCCGAGGCGGCAGGCATCTCGTCTGGAGTTTGCGGCGAGAGCGCGAGCGACCCGGCATTCGCGGTAGTGCTCGCCGGTCTCGGCTTCAAGTCGGTTTCGGCATCGGCTTCGCAGGTGGGTGCGGTTCGCGCTGCGCTCTCAGCGGTTAGTGAGGCCGATGCCAAGCGCATCGCCACCGGAGTGCTGGCCTTCAGCACCGCCGAAGAGGCAAAGGCCTTTGTGCTTCAAGAGCTTGCACTCTTGAATTAACAGTGGAATTCTCGCCCTGGTTTTGTGGTTGTATCAAGCATGAGCATTCGCGAAACCGAACTAACCCTGATTGATGGCACCAAGACCACCTTTGGCGCACTTGCCGGCGGGCCGGTGCTGGTGGTCAACGTTGCATCTCGTTGCGGCCTAACCCCTCAATATGAGGCACTCGAAGAGTTGCAGAAGAAATATGGCCCAAAGGGCTTCACGGTCGTCGGTCTGCCAAGCGATCAGTTCAAGCAAGAGCTTTCAACCAACGAGGATGTCGCGAGCTATTGCTCGACAACCTGGGGCGTCACTTTTCCGATGACTGAGAAGGTAATGGTCAACGGCCGCAACCGTCACGAGCTCTACAAGCAATTGGTGAAGACCAAGGATGCAATGGGTCTCGCCGGGCCAGTCATGTGGAACTTCGAAAAGTTTCTAGTTTCACCAGACGGCAAGATTCAGCGTTTTCGCCCAACCACCAAGCCAGACGACCCAAAGGTGATCGCGGCAATCGAAGCGGCTATTTAGCGTTTAGCCCGTTTTCGGCACGAAACACGTGCACGATCGCGTTTGCGTGACCCTGCCCCATATCGTGTTCTTTCTGCAAGACGGCAACCATTTCCATGTGCTTCAAGGTCTTGTGCTTCTTGAGAATGGTCATCCAGTGTGAAATCGGCTTGCCATACTTCTTTTCTATTGAAGGAAAGTAGCTCTTAGGGCCTTTTACCTTTTCTTCTGCCATTAGTTGATCTCTCGTTTAATTGCGGCGAGCAGCGCATCGACGTCTGCTTCGGTTGTGTCCCATGAGCACATCAAGCGCACCTGGTTGATGGTGTGATCCCAGACATAAAACGGAAACTCTTCTTGAAGTTTCTCAAAAACGCCGGCAGGCAAAATCGGAAATACCGCGTTTGCTTCGGTTGGGTTTGGCAGTGCGAGGCCGAGCTCGCGAATGCCAGCATCAAGTCGGCGGGCCATCGAGTTTGCATGCGTGCCGTTTGCAATTGCCAAACGTGAACCGTTGCGCAAGAGTGCAATCAGCTGAGCACTTACGAAGCGCATCTTGCTAGGCAACTGCATCGAGGTCTTTCGCAGGTATTGAATCTGGTCGTCGAGCTTTGGGTTCAACACGATTACTGCCTCTGCAGCCAGCGCGCCAATCTTGGTTCCGCCGAATGAGACAAGGTCGACTCCCGCATCGGTTGTGAATTGCTTGAAGGTTGCGCCGAGTGCAGCTGCTGCGTTCGAGAGGCGGGCGCCATCCATGTGCAAAAAGAGGCCATGCTTATGTGCGGTTTCTGCAATCGCGCGAATTTCGTCGATCGAGTAGAGCGTTCCCATCTCTGTGGTCTGCGTGATTGAAACCACAGCCTGCTGCGCACGGTGCACAAATTCAAAGTCGAAGCACTGTGTCTCGATTAGTTCTGGAGTGAGCTTGCCATTAGGGGTATGAATGGTCCACAGCTTCAGCCCGGCCATCTTTTCTGGAGCACCACCCTCGTCGGTGTTGATGTGCGCGGTGTATGCGCAGATCACGGCCTCCCAGCGGCGGGTGGCTGCAGACAGCGACACGACGTTTGCTCCCGTGCCATTGAACACCGGATAGATGGTCGCCTGGTCGCCGAATTCGAGCTTGACGATGCGGCTTAGTTCGTCGGTTACGGCGTCTGCGCCATAGGCGCGTTCGTGCCCCTCATTGACAGAAGCCATGGCTTCGAGAATTTCGGGATGCACTCCCGCGTAGTTATCGCTGGCGAAACTGCGCCACACTTTGCGTTCAATCACCAGATAAATCTACGCTTCGTGAATGCCGGCTGCGACCCTAATTGCTATGGCGATTGCCTCCACCTGCTGAGCTAGCGGCATGGTCGGCTGCCCCTCGAACTCGGGGCTTTGCTCGGGCACCAGCGGCACATGGATGAACCCGCTGTTCTTGTGGGTGCCTAGCAGCGCGTGCTGCAGCGAATAGAAGATGTGATTGCAGACAAATGTGCCGGCCGTGGTCGACAGGCCGGCCGCGATGCCGGCAGACCGAACGGCCGCGACCATTTCTTTTACCGGCAGGGTGGTGAAGTGGGCCGGGTGGCCACCATCGACCACCGGCTGGTCTGTGATTGTGCGGCCGGCGTTATCTGCAAGGCGGGCATCATCGAGGTTGATCGCAACACGTTCAAAACTGATCTCTTTGCGCCCCTCGGCTTGCCCGAGGCAAATCACGATGTCAGGTTGGTGCTGCTTGATGAGGTGCTTGAGAAGTTCGCTCGATTCGGTGAAGACCACCGGCAAGATGGCCGTGTGCAGATCAACGCCGGCTACCCCGGTTGCCGCTAGCGCTTTGACTATCAGTTCACTGGGGTTAAGGCTCGCGCCGGCGAATGGTTCGAAGCCGGTGAGCAATACGCGTTTCATGCTCTTAGGTTATTGCCAAGCGCCGATTCGGCGAAGTCTTGCAATTGACGATTCTTCGATTGGCGATTCGTGGCCGATTGCAAAACGCATGAGTCGCAACAAGTTTGTGGTTTGAGTTTTCACAAACCAGAGTGGCAGAGCACGCTCACCGATGAGTGCTTGATAACTCTGCGGCATCGAAGCGAGTGCTGCAAAAAAGAAAAGTCGATAGAACGGTTTCGCGAGAGTAGGCAGCGGTGGATTCTTAATCCACTTGATCACATCTCGAGTTTCATCTGTGACCACAAGTTGCGAATCGAACGAACGCAATGTCTCGAGCAACTCGGCTTCGTTCATCGGTGCAACTTCGA
>CANGGA010000049.1 GCA_947453285.1 Microbacteriaceae bacterium
AAGCTGTCTATTGCCAAGCTCATTGGCCAAATGCCAATTTGGCCGAAGGCATCTTTATTGTCTCGACGCAGAAGGTATAGAGCTATCGCGGGGATTGCTAGCGAATAGCAGATTCCAATCAGTTGATAACTGAAGTCGAAAAACTCGAGAGGTGCCTGAGTTGGGTTCAAGTTGCTAGTGGAGCCGCCTAGCCCCGAAGTCGAAAGTGATTGCTCTATCAGTTTCAAAATTGAATAGATTGCAGAAGTGCCGAGACTCGCTGCAAGCACCAGGGCAATCTCGACCCTGAGCAAGCGAGATGGCATTAAGCCAGCGCCTTAATTGCAAGTGAAATTGCTAGCGCAATAATTAGCGCCCCACCAATCAGCCCGAAGAAGATTCGAATCTTGTTTTGCGCAAACCTGCGAAGAGTGGTTCCGGTTAATGCAAGCGCTTGCTGCCAAATCACTGAGCCGATGAAAACGCCAAAAGCAAAAACGAGCGCGCTCGCTAGAAAGTCTTCAGCGTTGACTTGGGCGACGCTAGGAGCGATGCCCAAAAAGTAGAGCGCAGTCGGTGGGTTCAAGATTGTGGCACCGGCAAAAAGAAAATAAGTTTTCGCTGGTGTGCTGCCAGATTTCACGGCCGATACTTCAGAGGCAGAATTTCTCATCAGCCGCACGTTTCGCAAGAGAGTAGCCAATCCCAGAACAAGCAAAATGAGTGCGCCGATCAAGCTAAGAAGTTGCCCCCAGGTTGAAAAGAAAGTTGAAACAGCGTGGCCGAGCAAAAAAACAACTAAGGCATATGTGAAATCGACGCTCGCCATAGCGCTTGCTCCTGCTACTCCGTGACGCCAACCTTTTTCAAGAGTGGTGTTGATTAACATGATTGCCATCGGCCCAACGGGAATCGCTAGAGCTAGACCGGCGAAAAAACCGATTGAGAATAATTCGGTAATCACCACTTGCCCCGATTCTTTGCCACCCAGAAATACACGAGTCTAGCGATTGAAGAAAATGGCCAAACCGACATCAACCAACCGAGTGTGCGCCAGAGAATATTCGGCTGAAGTTTCAAAATTAATGCCGCCGCTTTTGCCGCTGCAATGGGTTGGCCAGCACCAATGATCCAAATTGACTCTTCGAGTTGAGCCTGCGTTAAACCAGCCGCTTTGGCCTCTTCAGATTGCGACGCAATTGCCCGCGGAAACGCAGTCAAGTGCCGTTGGCCCCAGCTCAGCGCCCTGCCGCAGAAGCCACAGTCGCCGTCAAAGATAAGGGTGGGGGCGGAGATGGGCATAATTTCAGGCTAGCAGCAGCCATCGGTGGGTTGAACGCCGTTTGTAACGGAAATGTAAAGAGAGGTAAATTTCAAAGTTTTCAGTTTGTTAACCCAATGTTTTCGCCTAATGTTGTGAATACCCAAGGCGCTGCTGCCACGCACTCCTTGTTACGGGTTCTAGAGCCCAGGGTAAACGGCAGCGGTTCCGACTCAACAAGGAGAAACACAATATGAAAGCAACACGTATCGTTCGTGCGGTTGCCGGCGTTGCGATCTCTGGTCTTACCATTGCTGGCCTTTCGGTCGCAGCGGTAGCTCCAGCAGGCGCAGCAGCTCGTTCAACCGTCGTAATGATGGAGACCTCAGCGTTGACCTCGCTCAACGGTGGTACTCCAGACACCAACTTGGTTACTAACACTGACGTTGGCTACCTAACCGGCATGGGATTCATTTACTACGACAACAAGCCAAACTTGATTCGCAACACCAAGTTCGGTCACTTCGAAGTAGTAAAGAAGACCGCTACTGACTTCCAGGTGAAGTACACCGTCAACAAGGGCCAGGTTTGGTCAGACGGCACCCCAATCGACGCAGTTGACCTACTTCTAAGCCACGTTCTTTCAAGCGGCAAGTACTCAATCGCAGCCGGTCTTGGCGACCCTTCAGTTAGCACCGCAGCATTCGACTCAGTCGGCTACGGCGGCACCTACGACGGTCACGTTGTTGGCACTCCAGTGCTTTCAGCAGACAAGATGTCATTGACTATTAAGTACGACTCATTCCAGCCTGAATGGGAAATCCTAGGCCCTGGCCCATCACCAGTTCACACTCTTGAGCTTCTTGCCGCTGGCAAGACCAAGTTGGGAACCGCAAAGGAGAACCTAGCTGCAAAGGCTGCGTTCCTAAAGGACTTCACCACTAAGAACACTGCACAGCTAAAGAAGATCGGTGCGATCTGGTCAAAGAGCTTCAACATCAAGACTGTTGACTCTTCAACCAACCCACTACTTCTAGTTTGCAACGGTGCATTCAAGGTTGCTTCAGCAGTTGCTGACCAGTCTGTAACTATGGTTCTAAACCCTAAGTACAACTCAGGTCCTGCAATGACTAAGACCAACCCAATCACCAAGGTCATTTTCTCGTTCATCGCTGATGGATCGCCTTCATACCAGGCGCTTCGCAACGGTGACATCGACATCTACGACGGCCAGCCTGATGCTGCCGGTGTAGCACAGTTGAAGGCCATCCGCAGCGCAACCGTTTACGGTGGCGTTTCGATGACTTACGAGCACGTTGACCTTCGCGTTGGCGCAGCTAACGGCGACAAGACCGAGTACACCGGTCCATTCGCTGGCGACACTCAGAAGGCAAAAGACTTGCGTCACGCATTCTTGCTTGCTCTTCCTCGTGGAGACATCCTTGACAGCCAGGTGAAGCCATTCAACCCTTCAGGTGTTGTAATGAACTCACACTTCACTCTTCCTGGTCAGACCGGCTACAGCACCATCGTTGCAGGCTCAGGCGTTTCGGAGTACACCACTGGAACTCAGGCAGAGCGCACCGCTAAGGCGCTTGCTTTGGTCAAGAAGTACTACCCAACTGCATCTGCAACCGTGCAGCCAGTTGACATCAAGTTCTTGTTCAAGGGAAGCCAGCGTCGCATCGACGAGAACAAGCTAATTGCAGCAGAAGAGGCAAAGGCCGGATTCAACGTGTCGACTACCCCTAACGCAGCATGGAGCTCGAACCTAAGCAACGTTTCATACGACCTTGCTATGTTCGCTTGGGCACCATCATCAGTTAGCCAGACTGGTACCAACGCTAACTTCCAGACCGACGGTGGAAACAACCACTCAGGTTGGGGAAACGCAGAGTTGGACAAGATCTTGCACAGCCTAGAGGCTTACCTCACCCCAGCTCAGATCACTGCAAAGTATCTAGCTGCTGAGAAGATCGTCAACGCTAACTACTACACCCTCCCTCTATACCAGTGGCCAACCACTATCGCGGCTAACACCGCTCTAAAGGGAATCAAGTCAGCCCCATTGACTCCAAACGTTGTTTGGAACTTCTGGGAGTGGCACTACTAAGAGTTAATAACTCTTAGCAGACCCGAAGAGGGCACCTGGTTTCGACCGGGTGCCCTCTTTACTTTTTAAGCGACTAGCGGCATCCAGTTAGGTGAACATCATCTAAACTTTTCTAGGCTCACGAAAGTGAGAGAAATATCGAGTGCGGCAGGGTTGCCGCGGCAAGGTTGGCAAATTTGTTTGCTTACATCGTTCGACGACTTGGCATGATGATGGTCGTTGTTTTTGGCGCCAGCTTTATGGCATATAACCTCGAGGCATATTCAAGCGACCCACTTGCTGAACTTCAGCAGAGCACAGCGCCAAACAAGCAGTACTTGATTGAACGCTTGACTCGCGACCTCATGCTAGATGTTCCACCACCAATTCGTTATTTCAACTGGCTCAAAGGTTTGGTCGCCGGACTCTGGGGTCAGTTCGATCTTGGAATGACTCGCGACAAGCACTCGGTTGCCGAATATATTGGCGCAGCGATTCCAACGACGTTCCGTTTGGTTATTGGCTCAACCGTGCTTGCAATTGTGATCGGCATCACCATCGGAATGGTCACAGCTATTCGTCAATACAGTCGTTTCGACTACTCGATGACCTTCGTCGCTTTCTTGCTCTTCTCGCTTCCGGTTTTCTGGGTAGCTGTCTTGCTAAAGGAATATCTAGCGATTCAGTTCAATGACTTCTTGCTAGACCCACATATGACGTGGCCCTACATAATTGCATTCAGCCTTTTTGCCGGTTTGTTATGGGCTTCGATAATTGGTGGCGAGCGGCGCCGTTTCTATGCGGTCTTCGTTGGGGTTTTCGTAGGAAACGCAATTTTGCTCGAGGTGCTTAGCCTGACGAGCTGGTTCATTCAGCCAGGGCTTGGCATCGCAGGCGTTGCCGTCTTCGGCGGAGTAATTGCAGTTGCCGTTACCCAAATTTCGACAGGTCTCGATGACAAGAAGGCGCTTTATGCATCGCTCATAACCGCGGGTCTTGTGGTTGCCGCTTATTACCCGCTTCAGTTGGTCATGAACGATAAGGCATCGTTGCTTACCGTGATTGCTTTGTTCGCCGGAGTGCTCGTGGCAGCTGGTGCTGTTGGTTACTTCATCACCAAGATCGATCGCCGCGCAATCATGCGAACCGCGATGCTCACCGGTTTTCTTGCCATGATTCCTGTGGTAGTCGACCGTTTCATGCAAGAGTTCGGTGCCTACTACAAGTCAGATGCAATCAACGGACGCCCGATTCCAACCATGGGTCAGGCGAACCAGTTGCTTACTCCTGAACAGGCGCACAACTTCTGGATCAACAGCCTTGACGGCTTCACTCACGTGTTCTTGCCAACAGTGGCATTGACCCTGATTTCATTCGCGGGTTATGTTCGCTTCTCACGTGGAAGCCTGCTTGAGGTTCTAAACATGGACTACATTCGCACGGCACGCGCAAAGGGACTAACCGAGCGCACTGTTATCGTTCGACACGCACTTCGCAATGCGATGCTGCCGCTAACCACCATCTTGGTGAACGACTTCGCCGGAGTTATCGGCGGTGCAATCATCACCGAGAGCATTTTCGGCTGGAAGGGAATGGGTTCGCTATTCAACCAAGCAATTGGTTCATACGACCTCAACCTTTTCATGGGTGTTTTCATCATCAGCTCGTTCCTAACCGTTTTGGCCAACCTTGTGGCTGACTTGCTCTTCGGAGTAATGGATCCACGAATTCGAATCAGAAAGTAATCATGGCTAAGAAAAATCAAGAGGTCGAACAGACCACCGAGAAAAACGAAAACGAGATTTCGCTTCGCGAGACCGCTGGTCTTAGCCAGGGCCAAATCATTTTCAGACGTTTCGTTCGTCACCGTGCCGCGATGTTTTCGCTGTTCTCTATCGTTTTCATCATCCTGTTTACATACACGGCCTCGGGCATTCACCTGGGTAGCGAGAAGAACCCAATCACCGTTCCTGGCTGGTGGGGCCACACGATTGAAGAAATCGACGTTGCCGGTGCAAACGCCAACCTCTGTGAAAACGGAATTCCTGGCTGCCCGACCCTAGACATTTTGCCTTCGTTCATCGATGGCACCGGAATGCAGATTGGCCCTCACCCATTTGGTCAAGAGAGCCTAGGAACCGACTACTTCGCTTTGGTCATGCGCGGAGCCGAGCAGTCGATCATGGTTATGTTGGTCGTTGGTCTGCTCGGCGTTGCCATTGGAACCACCATCGGGGCAATCGCTGGTTTCTATGGCGGCTGGGTTGACGCAATCTTGATGCGTGTAACCGACTTGTTCTTGGTGACGCCAACTCTGATCATCGGTGCGGTGATCGGTTTCAGGTTTGGAAACGCGGGTGTGTTCCCGCTGGCAATAATGATCGGCGTGTTCTCGTGGATGGGCCTAGCCCGTTTCGTGCGCACCGAATTCTTGTCGCTTCGTGAGCGCGAGTTCGTCGATGCAGCTCGCGTCGCCGGTGCTTCTAACGCCCGAATCATCTTCAAGCACATCTTGCCGAACGCAATCGGAATCATCATCGTTGCAGGAACCCTCTTGCTATCGGGCTCGATTCTGCTTGAGTCTGCGCTAAGTTACCTTGGCTTCGGTGTGCAGTCACCAGACGTATCGCTCGGTCTTTTGATTAGCCACTATCAAGACACCTTTACGGTGAGCCCATGGTTGTTCTTCTGGCCTGGCTTCTTCATCATCACTATTGCGCTCTGCATCAACTTCATCGGTGACGGTCTTCGCGATGCGTTCGACCCGCGCCAGAAGCGTCGCATCACCAAGAAAGATCGCGAGCAGGCAAAGGCCGCTGCAAAGGCTGGCGCTTAGTGAACACTCGCGAACAGAACACTGCTAACGACTGCTGCAGTCAGAATGCTGGCGCCAAGCCAGTTGATTCTGCTGCTGTAGTCGACGGCTGTGCTTGTGGTTCGAAATTCGTCGATTCGGGTTCGAGCGAGATGTGCTGCCAAACCGCTGTCGCTGGCGGGGGAGTCGCTAGCAATAATGGTGCTGCCGTCGAAACTTGCTGTGTTGACACCCTTCAGGTCGCTAGCCGAGACGCCGCTGAGCGAACCGGTCTTGCTGTACATGCTCATTCGACTCATGCGTCTGCGACCGTTTGCGGGTGCAACCCAGACACGAACGCTTCTGTCATCGAGTTTGAAGGTAAGCGCGAAGCGAGTGTCGATTTCTCGAACGTCTTGCCAGCCAATGGTGAAGGTGCGCAGCGGGTTCACAACCCTCACCCCTTCGTCGCTCAGCTCAAGCTTCGGGCGAATCAAGAACAGCCAAGCAACGGTGGTTGCTGTGGCGGCAACGCCAAGGTCAAGGCCGAGGGTGCTGCCATCGCTGTAGAACACGCTCTGAGCAACCCAGAGGGCAACAAAAACGAAAACGGCTGCTGCGAAACCGTAGGCAGCCTTTGGCTTGAAAACTTCGACATTAGTCATGAGTCAATCATCGCAGGCGAGTTCGCCATGTCGATCGAAGAAAGAATATAGGTATGACTGAGCCAGTACTAAAGGTCTCCAATTACAACGTCGACTTCTGGGTTGACGGTGTTTGGTACCCAGCAGCAATTGACATGAACTATGAGGTTCGCCCGGGTCAAACTCTTGCCATCGTTGGTGAGTCGGGATCTGGAAAGAGCTCTAGCTCGATGGGTCTGATGGGCTTGCTTGCCAGCAACGCACGCACCAGCGGCACCGTTGAGGTCAAGGGTGTCGACATGCTTTCGGCCAGCCCAGCCACCGTGCGCAAGTACCGAGGCAAAGAGGTTGCCTACATCTTCCAGGAGCCAATGACGGCTCTCAACCCGGTCTACACAATCGGTTTTCAGATTGTAGAAACCCTTCGCAACCACTTTCCGATGGGTCCAACCGCGGCTCGTGAGCGTGCTGTTGAACTTTTGACCCTGGTTGACATTCCTAACCCGGCGGCTTCGTTCGACAAGTATCCTCACCAGCTCTCTGGTGGCCAGAAGCAGCGCGCAATGATTGCGGTTGCTCTCGCCTGTGACCCAGCGCTTTTGATTGCTGACGAGCCAACCACGGCTCTTGACGTTACCGTTCAGGCAGAAATTCTCGACCTCATGCGCGACCTTCGCCACAAGTTGAACTCAGGCATCTTGCTAATCACCCACGACATGGGTGTGGTTGCAGA
>CANGGA010000050.1 GCA_947453285.1 Microbacteriaceae bacterium
AACGTTGAGCACGAAGAGGTGGCCATGCTGCCTCGAAGCATCCGTGCTGATCGCTTTAGCTTCAAATACGGGCTTGGTGCCGAGTTCATTGGCGTGCTGAAAACCTTGCACATGCTCGGACTCGACCGCACCAAGCCTGCCCGCGTGCGCAGTGCACAGGGCCCGGTTGATGTTGCGCCTCGCGACATGGTTGCAGCTGTCTTGCCTAACCCGGCGAGTATTGGCCCGCAGATGACCGGAACAACCTGTGCCGGAACTCTCGTGCTCGGCAAAGACAAGGATGGCCGCGAACGCGCGACTTACCTATATCACGCCGTCGACAACGAGTGGACCATGGCGAACTACGAGTCGCAGTGTGTGGTGTGGCAGACGGCGTTCAACCCATTGATCGCTCTCGAGTTGATGGCCGAAGGAATCTGGCGCGGATCCGGAGTTCTTGGCCCAGAGAACTTTGACGCAAAGCCGTTTCTAGATCTGATGTCATCTTCTGTCGGCTACAACATTGAGTGGAAGCAACAGGAGCGCTTGCCGGCTGCTCCGTTGCGTCAACCATAAACGCAGATGTCTGATTACGACGTAGCGATAATTGGCTCCGGTTTCGGAGGTTCTGTTGCTGCGTTGCGTTTGACCGAAAAGGGCTATCGCGTTTTGGTTATCGAAGCCGGTTCGCGTTTTCGCGACCAAGACTTCGCCAAGACCAGCTTCGACTTGAAGCGATTCCTGTTCTTTCCGCGGCTAGGACTGCGCGGAATTCAGCGCATCGACCTGCTTCGAAATGTGATGGTCATGTCAGGCGCTGGTGTTGGCGGCGGGTCGCTGGTTTACGCAAACACCCTTTATCGACCGCCGCAGTCATTCTTTGAAACCGGTTCTTGGGCAAAGCTGGCCGACTGGCAGAAGCTGCTTACCCCTTATTACAACCAGGCTGAGCGCATGCTCGGAGTCGAGACCAACCCGTTTGAGAGCAATAGCGACCGCGCCGTAAAAAAGGTCGCAGATCGAATGGGCTTCGGCGCCACCTTCAAACTCACCCCGCTCGGCATCTTCTTTGGAGCCAAGAAGGGCATCGCCGAGGGCACCTCGGTCGAAGACCCCTACTTTGGCGGCAAAGGCCCGGCCCGCACCAGTTGCATCAACTGCGGCGAATGCATGACCGGATGCCGCCATGGAGCCAAGAACACCTTGGTCAAGAACTACCTATACCTGGCAGAGTCCGCAGGTGCCGAAGTTATCGCTGACACGACTGTCACCGATATTCGCGAAGTAAACGATGGCAGCTATGTTCTTTCGACCAGAGCGAGTTGGGCAAGCGGCATCATCAAGCCGAACTACATAACTGCTGATCAGGTGATTGTTGCGGCCGGCGCACTTGGCACCGCAAAGCTTTTGCAAAAAGTTCGCGCTAATGGTCGTCTTGCCGCAATGAGCGATCAACTCGGTCACCTAAGCCGCACCAACAGCGAATCGCTTCTCGGCGTCGTCTCGAGAAATGACGACATCGACTACAGCGAGGGAAGCGCGATTACCTCGAGCGTGTTTCCCGATGAGCACACCCACATCGAACCGGTTCGCTATGGTCACGGAAGCGGCTTCATGGGAATCATGGAGTCGGTCATGGCTTCTGGCAAGAATGGTGAGGCGCCGACACCGCTAAGACTGCTAGGTGCAACGCTGCGCAATTTGCACCGTTTGCCTAAGTTCTACAACTTGCGCAAGTGGCCAGAGCGAACTCTGATTCTTCTGGTTATGCAGGCGCGTGACAATTCACTCACTACCTTTGCAAAGCGAACTATTTTTGGCAGATCGAAGTTGACTTCACGACAGGGATACGGCGAGACCAACCCGGCCTGGGTTAAGGCCGGCCACGAGTTTGCGCGAGAACTAGCCAGCGACATGAATGGAACTCCTGGAGCCGTAACCACCGAGCCGTTCGGAATTCCGATGACCGCGCACTTCTTGGGTGGTTGCGTAATTGGTGCGAATGCAAAAGAAGGTGTTGTCGACGGTTATCTGCGAGCCTTCGGTCAACCTGGCCTGCATATCTTTGATGGCTCGACCCTTTCGGCCAACCCTGGCGTGAACCCTTCGCTCTCGATTGCCGCTCAGGCCGAGTGGGCTGCGGCCCACTGGCCAAACAAGGGTGAGCGCGATTTGCGACCTAAGCTTGGCGCCAAGTTCCGCGTCACAGAGCCGGTTGAGCCGCGCAACCCGGTCGTGCCGAAGCGTGCGTCAGGCGCCCTTCGGTTGCCCATCGACATTAAGCGCTAGCCGGTGTTTGGCCTCGATGGCCAATCCCCAGTATGAGCTGCCAATAATAAGCGCGGCGCCAATCACGCCAACTATGAACAGGCTTTCGCCACCAAAGACCGCAGCGGTGAGCACCGCAAAGATCGGCTCTGTGCTCAGCAGCAAACTCGCACGCGTTGCAGAGGTGCGCAGAATTCCATATTGAAGAGCCACAAAACCAAATACGGTGCAAAGCAAGACCAAGAACGACATTTCAAACCACTGCTGCGCACCGAAGTCTTGAACCAGATTGACCACACCACCAAAGTCGATTGCCAGATAACTCAATCCGCAGACTGCAAGTTGCACGACTGTCACGTTAAAGCTGCTTAGCTTTCGACCCTCAGCAAGTTTTCCCTGAGCGGTTGTCGTGATTGCACGCAGCACGGCGGCGCCAAGCATCAGAGCATCACCGAGGTTGGGTTGTTTGAAACCGTTGCCGCTAACCAATAGTGCGACGCCAACGATTGCTCCAACTGCAGCAACGAAGAACATCCTCGGCAACCACGAGCGCGACCAGATGCTCTCGAGAATCGGAGTAAAGATAATCGTAAGCGAAATGATTAGCCCTGCGTTAGTCGCAGAAGTAATCTTGATTCCATTGGTTTCAATTTGCATAATGGTGCCAACTGCAACTCCATAGAGCGCGCCGAGAATCCAGTCGTGTTTTGAAAACTTGTTGCCTCGAATCACCGCGATAATCGCCATGATGATTGCGGCGCTGGTGAACCGAAACGCCAGCATTGAATTCACGGTTGCGTGCTGAGTTAGATCTTTGGCGTTTAGGTAGCTAGCACCCCAGACGATTGCCGTTGCCAAAAGCAAAAGGTCAACCTTGCCGAACCGGCCTGAGAGCAACCCAGTCATCACGCGAGCTTTGGCTTGCGGGTCAGGTATCCCTGTGAAATAGCGGCCCCCAGAATGACGACCACTGCGCCAACCGGCTCATACCAATAGAGCTGCTCGCCGAGCACTAGCACGCCCAGGAACACGGCAACCAATGGAGTTATGTAGGTGACGGTGTTGGCGATGGCACTGCCTGCATCAGCGATAACACGGTAATAGAACACGTATGCGATTCCGCTGCCGAGTGCCCCGAGCGACAGCATCGCCCAGGCGATCGATGGAGTCACCTCGCCCACGAAGAGTGGCCCCGTCAGCAAATAGAAAGGGAGCACGAACAACGTTGAAACCCCGAGTTGCAAGAGAGAGGTCACGGTGTTCGGCACGCCAAGTGGAGTCACATAGCGACGAATGTAGGGTCCACCGATTCCGTAGCAAGCAATCGCTCCAACCAGAGCGCCGATAGAAAGCGGGTCATTCTCGCCAAAACCCTGCCACGCGGCAAGCGCAATCATTAGGCCCACCGCGCCAATCAAGATGCCCACTATTACGTGTGGCTTGGTCTTTTCGCTCTTGAAGATTGTCATCAAGGCAAGCAAGGTCATGATCGGGGTCGCACCGTTGATGATGCTCGCCAAGATTGAGGTGACGTGTGATTGCGCATAGCCGAAGAGCATCCATGGAATGCCGTTCATGAACATGCCACCGGCGCCAATCAGCAGAATTTTCTTGAGGTCAAGATTTGCCTTGGTTCGGCTGACGGCCACAATAACCAGCATGGTCGCTGCCCCGAGAAAGCATCGCCAAAACGACATGCCGATTGCAGGAATCGCGTGCAGAACTTCGTGAATCAGAAAGAAACTTGAGCCCCAGATTAGGCCAAGTGCGAGATAGAGGAATAGCCATCCTCGGCCCGCAGTTTTAGACATAAGGTGAGTCTAAACGGCGTGGGGCGACCCTTCGCTAGAGTCTTTGAATGCTTGAAACTTCGCGCCTCATTCTTCGCCCGCTAACTTTTGAAGATGCCGACGACGTGGTCGCCTATCAATCTCGACCTGAGGCTGTGCGTTTCGTGCCATTTGGTGTTCGAGACAAAGCCGCGGTGCTCGAAGCCATGGAGCGCCAAAAGCCAAAGATTCCGTTAGTTGAAACTGGCGACTACTTTATTCTCGGTGCACAGTTGAAAAGCACCGGCCAGGTCATCGCCGGGTTCAACCTCGGGCTAGACAACTCGGCAGACCGAGTTGGTGCTTTTGGCTACATGGTGAATCCAGATTTTTGGGGCCAAGGCTATGCCTTCGAGGGTGCAACCGCGATTCTTGATTATGCGTTCGGTGAAGGTGCCTTTCATCGAGTAACCGCTCAAATTGATCAGCGCAATGAGCCTTCAATAAAACTTGCAGAGAAGTTAGGGCTTAGACGAGAAGCAACGTTTGTTGAACACGAGAGACTAAAGGGCGAGTGGGTAACCGAGCACATCTATGCGATTCTCGCTCGCGAGTGGAAAAACTAGTTAGGCGAGTGTTCCATCTTCTAAGAGCCCCGCATGAACCTGAGCGGCCAACTCGGTGGCCGAGACTTCGTAGCTTGCTCCCGGCGCATTAGTCGCCGGGGTTCCATCGTGAAAAGTTGCGTGCAACTCTGGTTGAAGTGAAACCGAGAAGCCCGAAGCCTTAGCTCCGCGGGCGCTGGCCTGAACGCAATACTCCGACTGCATTCCGATTAGCTCGACGCCATCGATGCCGGCATCCTGTAATTCAGCGGCTAGACCCGGGTTCGACTCGAAGACGTTCTGGGTCGTCTTGCGAACCACGCGATCGCCAGGCTCAGGAGTGAACCAAAGTTGCCAACCCTCGCTGCCCGGCTCGTCGATGTCGCCCTCTGGGCCATCGTTCTGAACAAATACAACCGGCCAGCCATCGGCGCGGGCCTGCTCGATGCGAGCCGCAAACTTGGCTAGAAAGGCTTCAGACTGAGGAACCGAGTATGGGCCTTCGACCATGTTGCGCTGAACGTCGACGACTAAAAGGGCTGAATTCATATAGGTAATTCTCAGGCATATAACGGCCCTTTAAGTGAGATAGTGAATGTATAGGAGGTGTTGAATATGTGCGACAACCCTAATTGCTCGATGGGCGAAAACTGCAAGTGCGGCGATGGCTGCCAATGCGGCAACAAGTAACCCAGATTTAAAGAAAGCCCCTCGCTAAGAGGGGCTTTTCTCTTGCCCTTTTAGACTCTAAGAATGCAAACCAACTGGACCAAACTTCGTCTGCTCGCGGCTGCCGGCGCCATCTCGTGGATGGGCAGCACCCTGACGACCTTCACCGTCGTGCTTCGATACAAGGATGAGTTCGGGCCAAATGGCGTCTCGGCAATCATGCTCGCCATGATCTTGCCAACCATCCTTGCGGCTCCATATGGTGGTGTGCTTGCCGACCGTTTCAATTCGGGCAAGCTGATTCCGATTTTGCTAACCATCATGGGTTTGTGCACGTTCATGCTTTCGCTCGATCTTGGCTTTGTTTGGTCGCTCGTGTTCTTAGCGCTTACCGCAACTTGCGGAACTCCCGTTGGCGCAGCATTTAACGCGACCCTTCCGGTCTATTCGACACCAGAAGATTTGCCTCGCGTAAACGGTTTGATGCAAACCGGTTCTTCGCTCGGTGCAATGTTGGGCCCCGGCGTTGCTGGCTTCTTGGTTTCATCGACAGATTCTTATGCTTGGCCGTTTCGCATCGACGCAATTTCGTTTTTGATTTTGGCAGCCGCAATCGTTGCGCTTCGAATCAATCGCGCTCCTCAGGTGCACGAAGAGAGCGAAAAGATGAGAGCTATTGACGGGTTGAAAACCATCATGACGAATCCACTTGTTCGTGCTCTCGTAATTTTGATAGCAATGATCATCCTGGCGGTCAGTGTTATCAATATCGGCGAAGTTTTCTTGGTGATGAATATTCTTCAGGCCGATGCCTTTACCTATGGAATAGTTTCGGCAACTTTTGCACTCGGCTCAGTTCTAGGCGCCGTGGCAACTTCGGTGATGAAGGTTCCTGAAAAACGCCACGCACCCATCGTGGTTCTTGCGCTTCTCGTGCTTGCTCTTATCACTCTCGGTCTTGCCTTCGCTTGGCACTGGATCGTTGTGGCCATCGCCTGGTTCATTGCCGGTGCCTTCAATGCGGCTCTAAACGCCTATGGCATTTCGCTGATCATGAACCGCATTGCAGAGGCCACTCGAGGTCGCGTCATGGCCTCGGTAGGCGCTCTATTCTCTGTGGCTTCGGTTGCCGGTATGGGCATCGCCGGAATCTTGATTGCCGCCTTCGGCATTCGCATGGTGCTCGGCTTCGCCGGGGTTGCCTGCCTTGTCATCATTGGCTTGCTGTCACCGGCGGTTTTCAAGGCCAATCGCCTTGAAGTTCAGCAAGAACTAGTCGACTAGCGGTTCTTTGTCTGGCCCGAACTCCCAGGCCAGCTCTGTGATTTGCGACTTGTCGACCAACGGTGTCTGAGCCTCGAAATCGGCTGCAACCACCTCAACGATTCGCTGGGCCGCTTCACCCGGATAGGGGCTGGCTGCGTGGCGCAAGCATTCTATCGCCGCCGAATAATCGCCAAGCCCATTGGCACGAATTTCGTCGAAACGCTCTGTGAACTCAGAAAAGTTGCTGATGCGCCAGTTTGCCTGCACCGCAATTTCACCAATTGGTGAGAACTGCCAGTGATCGGGGTTCTCTAGAAATATGCCGGCCTTCTGTGCGATCAGCGGATATTCACCAATGAATGAAATTCCATCGGTGAGCAACAGGTCGCAAGATTTAAACAGGTTGCCAAAGTCGCCACCGGTTTCGATCGAGGTGTGTGCAAGTGAGTTCCAGGCGAACAACCAATCGTCGAGTTCTGCCTTGTTGACCACGCCACGCTCGGCGAGTGTGCCAAACATAAATGGATGAGGCCGCATCACGATGTCGATGTCTTGATGAGTTTCTGCAAAGTGCAACATCTCTTTGTGCATCGCCGCAAATGTTCCGAAGTTCAACCAGTGATTCGAATAACTGTGATGTGGTGCCCAAACCAGCGTGTAGCGATCGAGAGGTTTTGCACCGCTGTTGGCCACCAACGAGTCAATCTTCGGCGAACCGGTTAGGTGCACGTGCTTATTGCCGCGCGAGGTGTTTGCAAACGCTTCGACCACTGCGGCATCCTGTGTCAAAATCAACGACGACAACTGGTGCGAGCGCTGCGTGTAGAGGTATGGCGCAACCCCTTCATCGCCGGGCTCATTCACTAGCGCAAACGAATAGTAGGGAACCTGACAAACCTTGGTGAACTCGCTCAACACCTCGGCACGATAGCCC